>JAJNBK010000243.1 GCA_021155845.1 Nitrososphaeraceae archaeon | reverse complement strand
ACCTACAAGAACTTTGAACTAACTGAAGAACCAGCTGAAGACCCAGATCCCAATGCAGCAGAATCTATTGCAGGCTTTGAACTTCAAACTCCATTTGGTAGATAATAATAATTTCTTGGAGAATTATTATCATATCTATTTATTATTTCATAGATAATATTATTGTTGGACTTGTATTCTTCTACTAAGTGTTAGTATTTGAGCCAAGACACACTGCAATGTTTCTATCTCTGTCCATAGGTTGTAATTATAAGCCCTATTATGAGACTCATGAATTTCTCCTTTCTTTTGTTCTATTCTATTATGCAATATCTCTTATAGCGATCTTAATGATAGTGTTGTTGACTGTGCGGGGAATGATGTTGGTTCATTCATATAGAGTTCGGTATATACCGTTACGTACATACAAAATAAGATTTGAAGCACCAAAGAGACAACGAGGGGGGTAGAGAGAGAAGGAGATAGCAAAGATGTCGCAAAGTTAAATTCAGATAAAGTTGCTGTAGATGAAGAAGCATATTCAGAATGATTTTCAATAGCAATTTTCTGTATACTGACTGATAAACTTACCATAACTACTCTACCGTTAATAAGAAAATTGGAGCATAGACGGATAACTTATTATCATGCTTCTATTTCGTCTGTATCACCATTATTTGATCCTACCTCATTATTTACTAAAGAAGAGCCATCGTCAAGACATACAGAATTGGCTTTGTGTTTATCATCTACCCAGCTTTTGATAAGCAATTGCACTCCATCTTGACCATGGCTTAGTTCTACTAAGTTAAGCAACCTACACCATTCATTAATTGTCTGAGCCTCTGCCAGGGCTCTTGCTTTATCATAACCTTTCTTAGATCGCTCATCTTTGTTTAGTTCACGATGAGTGAGGGATATGTCTTCATTAGGACAATTAGCATTGCTTTTGGAACTAGTACCTGAGATTAGGCCTGGATAAGTTCCATTACTTGTCAAGACATAAACAACTTTTCCATCTCGATTTAAAGTATAGCCATTAGGAATGTCATAATGTTCACCTTTACTTTTGTCACCTACCTGAACTATAATAATGCCTTTATATTCTTGAAACGGCAGCAAAATAGGCCACTTACTATCACTATTAGACTCAACTAAGTCATTTCTTCCTAATTCTATCCAATTGGAATGAGCATAAAAGTCTTGAACTGGATGTAAAAGAAGACCAAATGTTTTAGCCATTATGTCTTTGTTATGAATACTACTCACAACTTGGTCATATAGCCTATTGATATTTTCAGTGGTACCTTGGAAATCACAACCAGTCGAATGATATTTACGACCGCCAAATTCACCAATGGTCTCAGCACTTCTGTCTCCGCTGTTAACCTTAGTCAGGATTTCTGGTTGTAGGAAACTTAAACTCTTATTATTAATATCACTATGAACTCTAGGCCAGAATGCACTGACAGGTATGACCATCATCATGAAAGAAATAAGAAGAAGGAGAATTGCAAGACCAATTAATAACCTGATAAATTTGGTTTCAAATTTTACCTTAACAGTATGCAAGAGTTCCTTGAAGTAGAAAGAATTTTGATAATTCTTGGACAGCACACCTCTAGCCGAATCAATTACATACATCGTATCAGTTGCAATTATTTTGCTATTGTTGATATAACGTAATATTTGTACTCAGAAATTACTTCGTTCATAAAATATATAGGAATTGCAGGATAAACATGATTAAAATATCGCTTATATGGAATTAATTTAATATCTTGCATTTTATCACAAATATATTATGAAATATAGGACAACATTGATCTCTATAGTATAACGCAATAGAGTAAAGCTACCTGCTGTAATAATTTACTATTAGTAACACATAAAGATTTACAAAAGCTAATTCAATCACAATTAAATTCATGCAGATTAAACTATGCAAAAGACAGAAAACAAATACGATAAACCATCAGTTAAGCGCTTTGTTTCTTAATCTGTGTGACTCTGATAAATCTCAAGTTTAACAGCTGTGATAAAATGGAGCTTTTAGCTCAATAATTAGCGATTTAGTATGATTGACTTGTTTGCGATGGTGAAGGCATTATATTCATAGTATGTATATTGTGTTTCTGAACTAGCTTAGATACCCGCTGCTGAGAAGCATAACTAGAATGCAAACTAAATTGATGCGATTGTTGCTGATTTATTATTATCAAGTGCAATTTCCCAATTTAGTCTGTCGTTGTCATTAATCTTAAGTTGTCTTACTTCTGCTATCGGTATAGTTATTATCATAATACATGATGAGAAATTTAGATGAGATTTAGTTGAAACAGTAGTGTAACTTCCTCTATCTTGCTGTTAAATATCATATCTCTCTCATATAACTTGCCATAAATCCATCTAGTATTGGATAGAAAAGTCTACTACAAAAGCTATTAAGCAAGTAGATATAGAAGATCCAGCATACAGGAACTATGCTGGTACACGTTTTCAATCCATAGTAGGAATGTTGATATTTGATATTGTTACTATAAAGAGGAATGCTGCAGTACTACAGAGATATGAAAATAATCGTTGCATAACTACAACTAAGCTCCTAAGGGGTTGCATCAAGAATAATGGGTATTATTGAGAGTTTCGGACCAACTGCAGCTACTATAGGCGGTGGCTTCTTTGTAGGTATTCTTATTGGATATGCCTTGAAGAAAGTAATTAAAATAGCTGCTGTTATAGTTGGATTATTCTTTGCTGGATTAGCATACCTACAATATCATCAGATAGCTAACATAAACTGGAATAAACTTCAACAGATATCAGAAGTTGCTATTACAACACTTTCAAATGCAATAACACAGATCTCAGGTATTAGTGGCGGCGATGGCCATGCTACTGCAACAGCCTCCTCATTAACAATGACTAGCATTGGTATTCCTCTCACAGGTAGTATGTCAACAGGATTTGTGATTGGATGTATGAAAGGATGATTCGACAATGACAAGAAGAAATAATGAATTTCTTTAAAGTAAATGAGCATCTAGTATAAACAATGAATTCTTTGATAGAGAATGAATATACAATAAAATATTAGAATTTGATTGAGAGTAACGTTACTGTTGTAATTAGATTTATCTTGGTGTGAATCTGCAGCTTTTGATATGATCAACTGTTTAATTATCTTCTGTTACGATGTTTTTTGATCTTTCACTTTTGGGAATCATTTGAAGGTGATGGTTTAACATCTTCTTTACCTGTAGTAAATGACCATACCTTGTCGGCTTCTAATGAATTACCTGTCATATCTTTTGCATCTTTAGTTATGGTAGCTGTATACTTAGTAAGGGGTTTAAGAGGATTCGATGGCGATGGCTTAAATATTGCATTTCCTCCTTCTAGGGTTACCGTTACGTCTAGGCCAGAATTAGTATCGTCTTTTAATTTAAATGTCTGTGAGTTAATAGTTGAACTATTCATCAACTTATTGAATGAAGCTGTAACAGATGTGTCTATGGGAATTCCAGTTGCAGTGTCCTTAGGATTTGTGATATATATATTTGGTTTACTACCAGTGTCTTTTCCCCAGAGTTGCGTTATCAACGTACCACCCAATGCTAACGCTCCTGATATAGCTGCAACAAATACTGTAGTAAGTCGCCCAGTTTGATCTGGAGAAAATATGTTAGCGGAAATAGCAAATACTAATAGAACAAAGCCTACTAAGGCGAATAATCCCAATAGGACTGCTTTAGAGTTATAGCTTACTTTTTCTCCTGGTAATTGCTCTTTATCTGACAATCCTTGATAAAACCTGAGAACAGATATATTAATTATCTTCTTAAGTTTGGGTGTGGAATCTTCTACTATCTATCCTTAATTACCCTCTTCCCCATAACTGTGAAATTAAAGTACCACCCAATGCTACTCCTCCTGATATAGCTGCAACGAAAACAGCATTAAGCTGATCAAGCGATTCTCCACGCTCAACTTTCTGGGCATCATTGAGCTTTTTATAACTTTCAGTATCCGGATTATATTTATCTCCTGTGACAATAATAGCATACGTTAATATCGCAAATCCTACTAAAGCAAAAAGCCCATAAAGAACTATTTTGGCATTACTGCTCACTATATCAGTTGCTGTTGTTTTGGGAACTATAAGATCCTTAAACCTTTCATATAATAGGTCTTTTATTCCTTTTCCTTTTTTATCATTTGACAATTATATAGATAAACAAAATATCGTAATATATTAAATTTAGGATACAGAGAAACAAATAATATTATGCTCATAAAATACTTTGCAAAACAAAACGAATAGGGTTAGTTACATGTATTATTATATCCAAGTTCCTGTGTTTTCATCATAACTATTATCATTCTGATGGGTTAATTTCTACTTCTTATCATTCGCTGATAGCGGTCGTAATGATGATGTCCTAATAGCTACAGGAGCAGCAGGCTGCTATAATATCATTTGCTAGTTTTGTTGTTAACTTATTGTAAAGCTTTTCAGATTCTTCTAATATCAAAGCAGTATAGATATCATTAAATGATTGCTGTTGATGCGGCTGTCGTCCTGACAACATTAATGAAGGATAGTTAGATCCATAGCTAATAGTAGTATTATTTGAATTATCATGTATTACAAAGTTATATAATTCAGGGTTCATCCTTAATGATTCAATTACAGGGAGAGTAGCAAATTTTAAGATTAGTTTACCATTCGATAAAACACTTTTCACATTTTCTTCAGCTTCTTGTTTTATCTTAAGATATTCTTCATTATTGTTCTTAAATTGAGTAACAAAATTCTCTATCATTGCCTTTTCATTGTAGAGCTTTCTTATCTCTTCTTTCTCTTATACAAGATATGCGATAAGAGGTTAAGGCTTTTTTTTGTGTTTCTATTTGATTATTGAAGTACGCCATAGTTCTGTGTGATTGCTGTTTGCACTCATACCTGCAGCTTTAGATAATTTATATAATCTTAGAAAAGGCTCAAGATTACCTTTAGTCTCTTCATAAGCCATATTCAGATTATGTTGTTGCTTTAGCTTCCAATATTCTTTGTGGAATTTTGTTGCCTCTGACTCTTTCAGATTTAATGCGATAGCTACTTCTAATGGAGTCTTTCTATCAGAAAAGAGTTTGTAGGCTTGAGTCGAAAGAGATAATTGTTGTTGCTGCAGTTGTTCTTGATTTTGGTTCTTCTCACCATCATCTTGTTTTATTCCTTCTTCTCTTGCTGTCTTATCTTCAACTGCCTTGTTCAAAATAACTCCTATATCACGTGGAGATATTCTTACCTCTTTACATATTTCACGATAAGTCTTACCCTGATTGTAAAGCTCTCGTACAAGTCTTTCTCTTTCCTGTCTAGTTGATATCGTCATCTTTTATATCTTCAAGAAATATAGTATGATGGAAGCTTAAAGCTGTTTCTTCTTGTTATCATTTGATACCAGTTTTGTTATCATTGTTATCTCTTCGTTACCTCTGCTATCATCTGTTTTCAACTGTTACCAATACACAGTATTTGAATTCAAAGTATCTGTAATAATCCTGACATATATGTACTAAATATTATTACAATTTCCTTTGAAATTAGATCTCGACATAATATAGACATTATTTGTTTCCTTTCATACAAATTGTTTTGTACTTATTGCATTATCAAATAACTCCACTAATACGATCCTTATATTTTAATTTCAAAAGTTGATTACTTTGAACTGCACATATGCTAATGCATGAATCATTTGTCAGACTTTAGACTAAAGTTTCATATGCGAAAGTATCAGAATGTCTAAAACGGTAGATCCCTTTCGAAATTTCATTTTGTTATTGTCGTTGGCATATTGAGATAACAGCTATTGAAGTAAAAGAAGTATGTATAATATCCCCGGTATCGCCGGAACTACAGGGTTAAGCGTGAATTATCCATTTTTCGCCGGTGATATATGAATTATTGGAATATAATATCCCCGGTGATATCACCAGCTGCTTTGGGCTAAAATTGAGCATGATTTTATATTCGCCGGGGATTCCGGAGATACCGGCGATAATTTACATATCTTCACAGATTTGCTCTAAATGATATATCAGTAAAATCATCATATCAATAAGTGATGATATAGTCTATAATTAATTGGTACACGGTGATAATAACAGATTCAGTTTGATCAACCTATGGAATTTTCAATAGAGTTATAGCATTATATGAAAGATAGAAGGACTCATGGGGTTTGGGTCCAGCACGTAAAGGGTTCAATGGTTTGCTTAATTGATATTTCAATCACATTATCGATAAACGAAAAATACACACGATCATGTCTTTAATTCACAGCTCGCGTTATGTCCTGCTGCTTCTTGACCTATTCCGTGTATATGTTTGCTTCAGACTTTATAGAAAAATGTATGACCAAGTATTGCTTACTTATTTTCTATGGTCGAAAGAGATGGACAACTACGCGAAGAAAATATTTCAGCAACCGGTTTAAGTCCTTTTAGATCTAGTCTGTATAGGATGTTGTGGATTGCTGCTCTCTTTTCATATATTGGTGGAGCTATGTATGATGTCGGAGCTTCGTGGTTAATGACTTCACTTGCTCCAAATCCTTTATTCGTTTCACTTCTCACGACAGCGACTACTCTACCAATTTTCCTCTTTGCTTTACCATCTGGGACATTATCTGATATCTTTGATCGGCGTAATATACTCCTTATTACTTGTGCATACATGTTTGTAATATCTACAATACTAGGAATGCTCGTGAACTTTTTTTTATGGATACTGTTGAGGTAAAGGCAAGGATGTGAACGTCTTAATGGTGAGGAAGATGCTCGGTAGAGTATAATTACGAACCTGTAG
>JAJNBK010000242.1 GCA_021155845.1 Nitrososphaeraceae archaeon | reverse complement strand
TGTATGGCGGCCTAGTTTAATAATTCTTAAATTGTTAATGTCGTTTTCTATAATTCCTTATCAGCAATGTTCAAATGCAGTGGGTTATTGATTAGACGACTTAATCCAAGAAAATATAGATACAATGCATATCTAATGATACAAGGTTTAGTCCTTTCGTGTTCAAACATTATTAGCTCATTTATTGTTAAATAGCGTAGCTTTAGAAATAGCTAAAGTATATATAATTACATCTTATTAGAACCGATAAATTTTTTGAAAAGACTTTAGAGTCTATACATATATCTCACTCACCAATATTACGGAAGACTTTTATATAGTATTATACTTACTTAATTGAATATAATGATACTTCATAACATAATACCTGGAGTTACTGGAGTAACTCCGGCGCGACTCCGACGGAGCAACCGTCACTAATACCATACGAGAGGTGTGCAGCCATGAAAACAAAAATATGGAACTGTCCTAACTGCGAAATGTCTTCGAAGAGACATGGGAACGTAAAACGTCATATTCAGAGGTGACACAGGAAAATGGGCGAACCTGTTAGCTATGATACTATGCAATACTATAAAGATATGACTCCACAGAACTTTCGTTTTCCTTTAGCATATTCGCATCATACATCCTTATCCTCTCCAACTCCTAAAGAGAAACCACACAAAAACTTCTCAGATTTTCTTGAAGAGCAAATTCTACAGCCACTTCGTAAAGTAGTAGAGTACAAGAATTTACTTAGTCAACTTTCCACTATACAACCACAACAACAAAGGATCGTGCGTGGTGGGATTGGTGGTCTCTATCCTAGTATGCCGTCTATGACTTTTGACAGGGATGAATCTAACAATAACCTATCTGAACAGTCTAGATTTGAGGATTATTATTATTTAGAGACAATTGGATATAGAGGTCGTGTGTGTGAAAAGTGCTTAATTATTAATATAGATACTATATTTCGCGTTAACTATAGAGAAAATGGACAAATTGAAGCAAAACATAGGTGTAATTCCAAATTATTAGCTGATGCTCAACTGGAACCGGATAAAGATAAGGTAATCGCTAATCAATACAAGAAATTGTCTGAAATTATGAAGAAAAAGGTGAACTTGTGGACCAAAAATTCCGCTCATGTAGTATCGATTGAAATACCGCCAAATGTTGCTTTGAACAATTGTTTTGACATAACACCAACCGATGAAAACCATTGGGCTGCACGAGCAATCAAAAATAAACAAACAATTCTGAATAATGACGAGATACCAGATTTCCTTTGCAAAGCAAGAAATGCTACGTGTGCTTATTTTAAAGTTATTTCCTCGGATTCACTGCAACAACAACAACGACAAGAACAAGAATTCCCAACCCGCTGTTATTTAATGATGATAACTGGTAGTAAAATCAAAGATTCCTTTGCACAATTATTATAATACATCACAGACATTTCATAATAATACACTATACGGTCATGTTAAGTTAAGCAGGTGCAATCTCTAAAGCTTTGTCTATTTAAAAAATAATAACTCATGAATGTTTGTTTAAACATAATAGAACAAAAGACCTTTTCTTTTCAGATATATCCGATATATATATACATTGTATCCGTATTATCGACTCTGTTCACTTAACACTACACCTATAGCTGAAGATATTCTACTTTCCTTATGCTCCCAAGAAGAAATAGAACATTCTTCGAAGTATATCTTTATGCATTACACTTATACTTTTCAGGTCTATCATTAAGAAAGGCATCCCAATGTTTGTCTTAATTGTGAGGAGAAACCATGTTTCTATTTAGAATTGGATTCAGAAGTACAATCTGCTTTGTTGCACAAATATAATATTAGTCATTTAAGTTCAGAAAACTTTAACAAAACGATAGATATCAATAGAGCTATTCATACTTGATCCTGAAACTGCCTAACACCAACGATTTTTCCTAATTATGCAACAAAGCAGTACCATCGAGAAAAGATGTTCATACGAAGAGAAGGATTCATGAATTTATAGTAGATGATGAAACTCTGATTAAACTAGTAGAAGATGAATTTGTTGATTGTGTGGATTGTAATTGAACAAAAGATAAGACAATTCTTGAAATTCATATTATATCATATTAAAAAGGAGTATCCTCATTGCTGAACATTTGATACATTCGTTGGTAAAGAAGTATAGAAATATTCTGTTTATACTGATGGCAGACACTTGATGTCCCTTAACATGCAAATTCCTCAAACTCAAACACCATATTCATTCACCATTTAAGAAAAGCATTATTGAAAGGGCTATTGGATATGTTAAAGATAGAACTGGGGCTTTGATTGATTATTATTCTTATTTAAAGAATATAATCTGTCGCATGTAATCCCTCCACATCTTTAAAAGGCTTTTAAGTTAAAATAAAGTTATTTAGCGTTTCTAAAGGATCGTATCAGCTATTTTGTTCTCTTAAAAGGAGTTTACAGTCCTTCTTTTCTGATGATCGGCATTATTTTATCCAAAATGATATAGTCATGATCTGCCTGTATATTAAAAGATACCATCAGAATAGGGTATTCTTTGTTCTCTAAAGTTATTGTGGCTCTTTTTACTTTCTCATAAAGTGTAAATGAGTATATAGGTTTACCAAGCTTTGATTCAAAATCTTTTCTAGTATTCATCCTCAAAACTGATTCTATAGCAAACATTTCTATTTCCTGTTGTGTAAGTAATAGTGTTAGGCCATTTCTAAAAGTTGATACAATCTGTCTACCCATTTTGTCTTCATATATCTTTCTTGTCTAGTTGATCTTATTTAGATTCACCGCAATTGTATGTTCATAGCGTACTAATATCCTTTACAAAAATAACCATGATGAGCATACCTATACAACCGTCAGTTGATATTTGATGTTTTCAATACTTTCTTACTGCTAATGATCGTATAATTGCTCTGCAATAAGCATACTCCTTTGATATGGTATAATATGTATTCCAATTATTGTCTTATCTTTTGTTCAATTACAATCCACACAATCAACAAATTCATCTTCTACTAGTTTAATCAGAGTTTCATCATCTACTATAATTTAACAAATTCTTTTATAGTTGACAGAATAATTATGGATAGACCGACATAATAGTACATTGTAATAGGTAAGAACATGTATTTCATGGTCTTATCACTAGCTCTCTCTTCTCTGTATTTAATTTATTCTTAATCTTGTCTTTCTTATATTATCTTGTGTATTTTAACATCGAAAAT
>JAJNBK010000241.1 GCA_021155845.1 Nitrososphaeraceae archaeon | reverse complement strand
ATATATTCTTGTACCGTATTTTTCAAATGCAAAGTCAGGAATAAGTGCCTTGCCATTTGATAGAATTAATGGATCAGGCTCCCTTATTAATTTCCAACCAGTGGCAGATTGCTCAAATCTGGTAGAGAACTTTTCCTCTACTCCACTGTCAAAGTAAATAAGTTGCGAAGACTCTTTAGTAGTATGTAAGGTTCCCTTTCTCTCTTTATCGTTTTCTTTATTATAGTATGGTTCACGCGATAAAAGAGGAGCATCGTTATTTGACATTTTGAATTCATATATTTTCTTTCCTAAAGACATAGTCTTCCTCACAATCCAAGCCTTTAGGGACCATGTATCACTAGAAATAATCGATGGAAGTATTTTTGCGATTGATGTTCCGTATCTGTCAGTTAATTTAAAAATACTCAAAGGACCATCTAGAGAGCAGATAATGATTGGATTGTTCTTTGTATCTGTGTTACTTGTATTTATGAACTTGATATCTCTATTGTCATAATCTATCTCATCTTTATGGATTGATTGTTTTTCATCCTCTAATGCTATATATTGTAAATTATACATTAGCCCAAGTCTTTTAATATCACGTAATATATGCTTCCAGTTTGAACCCCCGCTGACAGAGAATTCTAGTTTTGTACAATTGAACAGTAGGGTCTGCATTAACGACAAGTTATACCAAGCCAATAGTTGTTCTGGGCTTATTCCATCGAACCATTCTAATACTAAGTTCTCTTCTAAATCGCTCCACATGACATCTATTATATCGTTAGATGGTACGTTTATTCTAGATGCAACGGTGTCAATTATTTCTCTTCTTCCAAATTCTGTCAATGCAAAACCTCTCTTTGATGATTCTTCAAATAATTCTTTTCTGATATTGACTGGGTCATGAAGGTTATCGTTATTAACGTAAACATTATTGGCGATACCTTTTGACTCTGTTTTTATCTCCTTTATTTTGGTAAATATACACCTTCTTTCAAGAAGAGTATAAAATCCCCTTGCGAGCTTATAGTCATTATACTCGGATTCAAGAAGAGCAATTCTTTCGGTAAGAAACAACTTCTTCTCTTTATTTTTCCATGATTCTTCAAATTCTTTAATGATCTTTGCAGCTAACTGCAAAACGCTATCGTCAGCTGTGCAAAATCGTGGAACAATGTTTGTTCCCTTCTCTGTTATTCTTGTTCTAAGTAATTGAAGTGGCAGCATAACTTATTTAGCCTTCACTCATTCCTGTTTCTTTCTGTCTTTCTGTCTTTCTTTCTGATACGGATATATTTTTGTAAGAGTCATTTCGATATTGATAGAGATGATTACGATGATGCTATATCAATTGTTTTGCTTTGATTATCACTAATATGACCACTGCTGCGATCCAAATCGTGTTCATACACTTCAGTACTATTATTAGTCACATCTTCACTGCCCAAGGCCTTCTTTCTCTTTGCGCTCGTGCCTGTCTCCCGTGTATCGGCAGATATGATCTCTATTAACTTTGCTTTCTTTTTTACATCAGTTTTTGGTCTTAAGAGTCTTCCAAGTCGCTGAATAAATTCCCGTCCACTACCTGTCCCGCTGAGGATAATACCAAGTTCAGCATCTGGAACATCTACCCCCTCGTCTAGAACTTTTGATGTGACTACCGCGTTATACCTTCCTTCTCTAAAGCCTTTGAGGACATCCTGTCTTTCCTCTTTTCCTGTTTTATAAGTGATAAAAGGTATCAAGAAAGTATTTGATACATGATAAACCAGGCTGTTATGTTGTGTGAATATTATAGTCTTAATCCCCTTATTCTCTGCAAGGATTTCCCGTAGCTCTTCTATTTTAGATCTGCTATTTAATGCTATTTCCATGGCTTTGTTTCTGGCTAACAATGCCTCTCTAGCAATTTTGTTCTTAGCAGAAATCATTATCAACTTTTCAAATCGAATGGGAAACCTAAATCCAAGTCTTCTTAGTGAGTATTGATACTTTTCGAAATTCTTTCTGTATTGGATTATTTCATCTGGAAGCATTTCCACCCGTCTTCTTTCAATTTCATAGTGAGCTAAATGTTTTTTCTCAGCAAGCTCGTTAGGGGACATCGTAAACACTATTCCTCCGACGAGCTTTGGGAGCTCCATATGCATACCGTCTTCCCTTTCTATTGTTGCAGTTAGTCCTAATCTAAAAGGAGATGCCATGAGTTCTGCTATTGACCTATAACCAGGCGCAGCTAAGTGATGTACCTCATCAAATATGATCAATGAAAATTTGTTTCCAAGGCTTGATGCGCGTATATAAGCTGAGTCATATGTGGATATAGTAATTGCCTCTATATCATCTATTCCTCCTCCCAAATTTCCAATTTTTACATTTGTAAAATATTTTTTAAGAACAGAAGTCCATTGATCCATAAGGTCTAGTGTCGGTACCACAATAAGCGAAGCTGAATTGACAGCCTCTATTGCTTTTACTCCAATGATTGTCTTACCTGATCCAGTCGGCAATACTATACATCCTCTCATTCCAGCTTTAGTCCACTTGCTGAGAGCTGTATGTTGATAGGTTCTTAAAGCTGGATTAGAATTGTGATTGTTATTATTATTAATATTGTTTGTTGTTGTTAGATGTGGAGATGGTATAAGATCTAGAACATGATCAACATACTCTATACTACTTTGTTTTAAAAATTCT
>JAJNBK010000240.1 GCA_021155845.1 Nitrososphaeraceae archaeon | reverse complement strand
GAATTGACCTATTTACGGAAGGAATTACATCGTCTTCATAACCAATAATACCAGAATAAGGATGTTCCTCTTTTTTCAATCTTATGATGAGGTTACCCCGCATTTGTTGTTCAACTGAAACATGTTTATAATTGATCTTTAGTAGATCTTCTAAAGTATTGATCTGCTTATAGTCTTCAGGAACTCCTGGCATTAATTCAGTATATTTTGGTTTAGATGCATAGGAATGATGTACAATATCTTCTATATTTTTAGAATTCATGAATTACTAGATTTCGCTTCTGTGACAAATTTAAACAT
Organism: Nitrososphaeraceae archaeon; assembly: GCA_021155845.1. The sequence goes on along the minus strand of JAJNBK010000240.1, from coordinate 5,729 downwards.
TATCAATTGAGGATTAGCAGTATTCTAATGCGTGGGTAAGAAAATTATACAACCGCTTTATCTATTGCGTTTTAGGAGATCTTACTTGCATTTGCATTCTGTAAATTATTTCTTTATATTTTATATGTTATTAAACGATTTTTATAGTTATTCTATTTCACTCAAATCCTATATCCCAAAGCATCTTTGTCTTATTTCTGGCGATATCTATCTGATTGGAGACAGTTTATATTTGTATAATCATCTAGGATAATCAGAGATAGATAATTAAAAAATATAAAAAATATATATAGGCTTGGGAATCAAAGGATATATCCCATAGTGAGTTTTAATTATATGCACAAATAATTAAAAATAACATTTCTATATTCTTTTTTCTTGAAGTATTATATAGTTTGGTAGACGTTGTGACGTATTATTCTTCTGCCAATCGAGTATGGTTTTTATTAAGGAATCTTCTTCAATTTTTTTTTGATTTGTCAGCAGCAGAGTATAAACACATCCTTAGAATTGCTGGAAAGGATATTGAAGGAAGCAAAAAAGTTATTGTTGCTCTTAGTAAAGTTAAAGGTGTCGGTTATAATTTTGCTCATGTTTTACTTCAGTCGTTGAATATTAATCCAAATAGCAGGGTAGGTTTCCTAACGGATAGGGAATTAACAGATATTGAAGCGGCTATAAGAGATCCCTCAAAAGCGAGAATGCCAGAATGGTATCTGAATAGGAGAAAAGACATGGATACAGGTTTTTAGTTGGCGTGGTTATAGACATATGTTTGGTTTAAGGGTTAGAGGCCAGTGTACAAGAACTACTGGAAGAAAAGGTGGTGCAGTAGGAGTGAAAAAAGTTGGCAAACCTATGCCTTCGGCTGTGTCGAGCACTCCGAGTAAGAGTACTAGTCCAGCAGTTGCATCTGCAACGGGCGGAGTTGCGAGTAGCACGAAACCAGCGGAAGGTGCAGCAGTTGAAGAGAATACAAATTCAACAGCGCCTAAGAAATAAAGGTAGATGAGAAATGGGAGATCCTCGTAAATCTAAAAAAAGGTTTCACAGACCAAGAAGGATTTGGACTACTGACCAACTTAATTCAGAACTTTACATAGTAGGTTCATACGGTCTGCGCAATAAGCGAGAATTATGGCGAGCACAGACAGAAGTCGCGAGACTCAGAAATCAGGCCCGTGCATTACTTGCTATTCCAGCAGAAGTAAGACACGAGAAAGAAGCACAGTTGTTAAATTTCCTAAATAGGCAGGGACTTGTTAATGAATATGCAAGTCTTGATGATGTCTTGAACCTCAAGATCGAAGATCTCCTTGATAGAAGACTTCAGACAATAGTTATGAAAAAGAATGGCTCTAAATCGCCTCATCAAGCACGGCAAATGGTCGTACATAAGCATGTATCTATTGGCAACAGATTCGTCAATATACCGGGTTATCTAGTAAAAAGAGAAGAAGAATCCCAGATTTTATTGCATATGGCCGTTGGCACTCCATCTCAGCCACAATAATTCAAATCAAATATTCTATCAGTAATTTTAAAATTAGATCCAAGTTTAAAGGCAAAGTGCTCTAGGCTCAATAGAATAAACACTAGTCTAACGAACCTTTATTATTAAGTAGATTAAGTGATGAGTCTAATTTTTAAGATATGTGGAAACTTGTAACATCAAATTTATCTATTAAAATAATTTATCACTGCTGCTAAAATCTGTTTATCATTTACTTGGTTGCTCTTGGTCATTGTTATAATTTTGGGTTAATGAATATATCGGTCCTTCTGTTATACCATATACATTAGTGCTACTCACTCTGTTGGTGATAAATATCATATTTGATAAAGTTAGTATGAAATTCATTCCAAATAAAGCTCAAAGATAGATCAACTGCAACAAATCTTCTATATGAAGAATTACTAAAGGATGTAATAAAAAAGAGTAAGAAGAGAAGAGAAGAAAGAAAAGGCTCTATTCTTTTGGAAGTAAGTGACTAATTATAGATATACAACTATAAAAGTAGAGAATAGAGAAAGCAAAAAAGGTAAAAGATTATAGAAAGCGTGGCGATTCACTATCTGATGTGATAGAAAAACTACTCAACTATTATGAGGCAAAGGAAGGAAAACCACAGAAAAAACTAAAATTATAAAAACTAGTAACATTTAGTGTATTCAACAAACGAACCAAGTTCATGAACTTTCATGAACGGGGTTCACATTTTTTATACCACTCTTTTTTGACTGATTTACATTGACAAAGTTATAATACATAGTGACATCTAGACTTCGATCTCTGAAAACGTTACCAATGAATAGAAACAAACAAAGAAAACTACTGTTGGTTTTAAAGTAAAGACACATAAACACAATGTATTTAAGCAATATGCAAATATTTTCTGCAACCGACAAATATAAGATACAAACACAAAAGAATACAGGCGACTCTTAGAACAACCTCGTTCGTATGCTTATCGGAAATGCAACTTATGCCTGATACAGTATTAGTACATTATGCAGACACAGTATCCACAACAAAAAAAGGGACAAAGTAACTCTCTACTAAAAAAGACAGAGATAAAGTAGCAATATCCGGACGACAACTATACTGAAGAGGAAGTATGTGAGGCTAGGTAGAAGAGAACTAGAATGACAACATGAACAAGTATAAGATGATGAATAGTCACGTGGGCCCACAAAGATAGAGGATTATCCACCCGCGCCGCAAAGAGTAGGCAACATTGACCTATATCCTCATACCTCTTTTCTATAAGTTCCTTTATAATTTCCAAAGTGGCCATATTTTGCCATTTGTCTATATGTACACGGAATCAAATCTACACAGCTCCCGTAACTTCCAATACTCTGTAATACTTAATTGCTCTGATTGTCTAACATTTAATGCTATGGCTGCTTGTAGTGGCGTATTTCCATTTGAAAACAGTTCATGGGTGTTGTTGGAAAATTACGAGGAAGATGGTTGTTGATTTTTAGTTATATATAAAAGAAAAATATTAGCCAAGCTTATTGAGTTCATTATATGATCTTCCCCATCAAACAATTAAGATGAGAACTCATATTCAAGCCGTTTAATTGATATTAATATGAAATTGAAAAATAGAGCCTCATCGAATCTGCTGTCGTTTGCTCTAGCGTCTATGAAGGCTCGAAAGCAGTAATATATTGCATATGCTATCGTCTGCTTGTATCCATTAACAAATTAGTGAATTCCTCTATAATAGAACTCTTTTTAATAACGGTTTTAAGACTCGTAATGAAATAAGGTAGTTGTGTGTTCTATTATCGGTTATACAGGAAGATTATTTGCAGCTCCCATCCTGGTTCAAAGCTTAAAAAGGATGGAATATAGAGGATATGATAGCGTCGGTATTGCTACCATAAATAATGGTAAAATACTTATACGAAAGGGAATAGGCAAGGTTGCGGAAGTAAACGAATCGTTAGATCTGGGGCATTTGCCAGGACAAATAGGCATAGGTCATACTAGGTGGGCAACCCATGGAGGGGTTACTGATAAAAATGCGCATCCACATTCTGGATGTACGGATGATATTGCAGTTGTTCATAATGGAATTATCGAGAATTACAGCGAATTAAAAGCAGAATTGATTGGTCTTGGACACAAGTTTAAGAGCCAGACAGATAGTGAGGTTATTGCGCATTTACTTGAACTGCATTATTCATCACATAGAGATATAAGGCAAGCAATGATAGAAACGTGTAAAAAATTAAGCGGTACCTATGCATTTGTTGCTGTTTTTGAAGATGGCACCGTTAGCGGCGCTAGATATGATGAACCGCTTATAATCGGAATAGTAGACTCTGGATGTTTTATTTCAAGTGATGTTCTTGGATTTATAGAATATACAGATAAAGCTATTTTTCTTGACAACAGGGACATCGTAGTTAGCAATAGAGACAGATTAGAGTTATTCGATTTCGACGGCAACTCTGTTACACGCCCTATTACACAAGTAGCTTGGGAACTAGGAGCAGCAGAGAAAGGTAAATACACACATCATACATTGAAAGAAATTCATGAACAAATACAGACAATAATAGAAGCTGGGAATCAGAACAATGAAAAATTACATAGTTTTTGTGATATTTTATCAAATGCAAAAAACCTATACATTACTGGTAGTGGGACGAGTTACCACTCAGCATTAATTGCGAAGCACTTGTTTTCCAGATTTGCTAAAATTCGTTGTGAGACAATAATGTCAAGTGAGTTTCAATATATGCTTGATGTTGTCGATGACAAATCGGTGCTAATTGCAATTTCTCAGAGTGGCGAAACAGCCGACGTTTTGCAGGCGGTTAAAATAGCTAGGCAGATGGGATCAAAAATACTCTCAGTTGTCAATATTCCTACCTCATCCGTAGCCAGAATCAGTGATTCTTTTCTCAGCGTAAACTGTGGTCCAGAGATTGGTGTAGCAGCAACAAAAAGTTTTACTGGGCAACTTTCAATTCTCTACAGCATTATAGACACATTGTGCAATGGTTGCGTTGGAATTTCTGGAGATAAATCAGAAATCATCAAGGCCATAAAGCTCGTGCTTGATGATGAATTAAAAATTGCAAAAATAGCAGATACTATGGAAGATGTAAAGGATATTTACATTCTAGGAAGATCATTACATTATCCTATATCTCTTGAAGGAGCATTAAAAATTAAGGAATTGGCATACATTCATGCAGAGGGTATACCTGCTGGCGAAATAAAACATGGCCCACTTGCACTAATAGAAAAAAATACTATTGTAATAGTAATTAACCCTACAGATGCTACATATAACAGTACTATCTCCAGTGCTTATGAAATAAAAGCAAGGGGAGCGACAGTTATCGGCATCTCTGATAAAATGGACGAAGTATATGATCACTTCATCAAAATAGCGAAAGTCAGGGATCCTCTCTTTCCTCTGGTAGAGGTCATTCCATTACAGATTTTAGCTTATTATCTGGCGTTAAAGAAAAAGGCGGATCCTGACTACCCGCGTAATTTAGCAAAATCTGTCACTGTAAGATAGAGATTCTAATTTCAAATTTTTAATTAAAAACATGATGATAATACATCTATATATATATAAATATACATACATATACATACATAAAGAAGATTATAGATTACATTTTTTTAACACAAATTTAAAAAATATAATTGAACAATATTAAACTATGAAGGTATAAAGACATTAGAAAATCTGATTAAGAAAATATACATATATTATTATCTAATCCACATTGTATAAGACTACCAGTGGGCATTAAGATAGTAGTAATAATGAACATCTGCAATTTGGATATATCCACTTCTGTTAGTTGAGTACAGTTGTATAGTAGTGTCACAATCAAGACCAAATGTGAAATCAAACAAACCTTAAGTATTGTTGATTAACTTGTCAAAAGTCAACTATGTAAAAGTTTTCGATAAAGATAGAAAGCATAACCATATAATCATTGAAGGTAGCTAGATGCTTCGTGGACTCTGGCAACTGTAGAGACATCATTGCCTTTTTAATATCTAGTGATTTGGTCCTCTCTTGGTAAAGGATTAACAAGATATAAAATTTTTATAATTTATATAATATGAACCGACAAATCTATTGCATAATATTTGTTACATTATTTCGATTGATTTCTCATTAAATCCTTTAGATATAAGCATACTCTTAACTGACTCTCTATGATCACCTTGCAAAACA
>JAJNBK010000239.1 GCA_021155845.1 Nitrososphaeraceae archaeon | reverse complement strand
CAAGAGTATTTGCAGTTTTGGTAGCAGCAATTGCAGTACAGTACATTGTGGAAGGAGCTACGCAGATCTATCTGACAATTGTATGAAGCTATAATGTATAAACTACCAATATGTTAATTACTCATGAATAAATCTGTTCCCCGGTATATTTGTATACGATTTTAATTACTTTACTTGCTCATATCATAAATAGATCTAAGTATTGTCAAAATCTTTCAATTTCAGGTAAACTTTCGTCCTTAAATTGAAGATTTTATTTTCTTAACAACAAATATCTTGGGAGCAATTGTTTCACAGATACGTAATGCCATACAGAGAGATAGTTTAATAATAATATTGGGATTCGTAGCTTTGTTTTTTTGACTTTCAATTTCTGTTATCTCTTTTAAGCTGAATGTATTTGACGTAAATAATTATTGTCTGTTTGCACTTTAACATATAGCATTTTGAATAAATTCTTTATTATTGGCACCACATGCTATATTGCTAGTTATTTAGATGCAAGGGGCATATAAGAAAGATTATGACGAAAGACAAAAATGATGAAAAAAAATTTTACGAATTGTTGGAAGAGCAAATTAGGAGAATTTTTCTTTCTTACAGCAGTAAACTTAAGATGTTTAAGGTTATCTTCAGTTTATTGATAGTATTAGGTTCGTTTTTTTTCTTTACTACTTTTTTACCATATATTTATACTCATATAGAGAAGGAAAGCATCTCTAAACAACAAAGTGACACTTTATACGAAATCAATCAACTAAATAACAAAATCAAGCAAGTAAAAAATGGCATTTATATCCTAGGTGAACCTAGCAATATATTCAAAGCTCTCCATGATCAAATAATACGTGGTCCTGAGGACCTACGTGCCTTTGCAGTTAATCTTTGGCTACTCAATTCTTCTCAGACTGGACCACAAGATACCGTTAATAAAGGGTTTCAGAATTGCAGCACGATGCCCACAGTAACATATGAATGGCTCGATTGTAATGTGAGAACGAAAATTCCAAGTCAATTAGACGGATACAAGCAAATTTTGTATCACAATATTACTGTACCGGTTCTCATGGTTGGGGAAGAATTATTACAAAGCAAAGACAGGCTTGCTTTAAAAGAAGAACTTGACGACATACAGCAATCATTAGTAGATAAGTGGAATAATCAAAAGAAAGAGATGAAAATACATCCGCAGATCTTTACCTTAACTATGTCTGGAAACGCTGAGGTTAATGTTATATTTGATGAAATGTTTTTAAATAGTTGGAATGAGTATGAGCAGATAATTGGAAATCAAAGCAACAGGCTCAAAGATCTTCTCTCGAAGATCCAATCTAATTTAGGTAAAAAGGGAGAAGACCTCCTTTTAGATTTAGAGGATGAGAAAAAGAGATTACAGAAAACTTCAGATGAACTGCTGAGTCAGTTAGATCAGATTGACATTCGATTTAAGAAGCCGGTCTCTCCTTTTCAAAACATTCTCCTTATAGAGACAATACCGCTTTATCCTATGTCACTTGCATTGGGTTTTCTGGTATCTATGTCTATCCTTCGCGATGTATATCAACTCCGTGGAGCATTATACCAATTATACAAGAAAAGATACTCGGAGAGCGATATGCTAGTCGATGAGCATATAGTTGTCAATGCACCTTTGTGGATTGATCCTTTAAAGCCAACACAAAACCACATAGCACGTTTCTTTGTACTTGTAATACCTTTTTTGTTTTTTTCGATTACCTTGATTATGCTGATCTATATTTGGTTTTTCATACATAATACCTTCAATCTCTTTTCAGATGTGACCTATTTTAGTAGAATAATTTATGGGATTCTATATGCGTTAAGTATAGCGATATTCACATACTCATTCTTGATATTAACAAAGGAATATAATCAATATTGCCGCTCAAATTTAAAGAAAAACAATGAAAGCTGAAAGTTCTTCACATCATATCTCCTTATTCTTAGTCTTTGTTTTCAGTATATTATAACAATTCCAAAATAAAACAGTATTTTGTCAATTATCAAAAGATTCAAAATAATCAAACTCCATTATTGAAAGATATACCATTCAGGTATCGGTTGGAGAGGAATACTGAATACAGAAATGTGATAATTCACTTAATGATAAAAAACAAAAACGTAAGAACAATCCCATATCAAGCAGGTTTTATAAATCCTTTATTGAAAAACATTACAATAATATGACAATGAAATTAATGCTGAACTTTTCTTTTATACTGTTGATTATTAATACTGGTTTTATAACCGACATCAATAAGGATATATAATAAATGGTAAAAGGTTTCTTTGACACTAATTCAATTTACAGTCTAAATATTACTTATAACATCGCTTTTTAAAGCAAGGTTAAGTTGCAATTTGATTTTATCAGCAATTACTATAAGTTCGTTATAGTGGGCGACACGCCTAACCGGCCATTTTCCATCTGGGCTATCGTGACTGAACCTGGGGATTATATGAACGTGAACATGAGGAACTATCTGATTGGCGGCTCTGCCATTATTTTGTCCAACGTTAAAGCCGTCTGCTTTAACAGTACGTACTACGGCCTTTGCTATAACAGGGATTATAGCATACAGTTTACCTACTTCATGTGGCGGCATCAATAACAAATTGTCATAATGGATCTTTGGAATTACTAGAGTATGACCTACATTTATAGGATAT
>JAJNBK010000238.1 GCA_021155845.1 Nitrososphaeraceae archaeon | reverse complement strand
TCCTTATGTCATGCTATTCTGTATTAGTTCTCTATTGGCCGCTGTATGAGTAACCACGTAAACTATTGTATAGGGCAGTTTGCTCAGAGGTAAGAATATCTAGCATCTTCAAATGAGTGTTTAAATGAGTATACCGAAGTTGTCCGTAAATTTCTGCACTTTTCAAGATTAGTTGTTTTATTTGAGTATCAATTATTGATTTATTAACAAATTCCTCATTGGCAATTCTTTCTATATCGACAATCTTCTGTCCCAACTCTATCGCTTTCTTTTTCATATCATTGTAAATTGTTGTAATATTCTTTTTCTGTTCATCAGTAAGTTTAAGCTTATTTGCCAAATCCAATACATGCCGTGGGCCAGGATAACCGTTTAACCTGTATACTTTGAAATCGTATCATTAGCGGCAGCATGTCCAGAATGTAAGGGACTTTGAGCAAATAGAGTGGATGATATGGATGAAGCAAGCCCTAATATTACTACTACAGTAATCATTGTTGTCAACAAGAAAATGTGAGAGTATTTACCATGAGTGTTCATAAAATGAGTTCTATTTGTATGGATATAAAATCTAGTAGTAGAATAATCACGCTTAAATATCCAAACCAGTTTTGAAAAAGATAGCAAATCAAGTGATCATCTAAAAAAGAAATCATTATAGAAAAACCCTTACCCTTACCCTTACCCTTACCCTTACCGTATTGTGGCTCGCTAGGTAATAATGTATCTACATTATTCACTGTAGCTACGGCGCTTTTCTCTAGTATGTCTGTATAACCCTCTAAAATATTCAGGTGACCACCGAAGATTTCAAGTAGTCAACTTTTCAAGCAGTTTAGACACGAACACTAAAGAGGTTTAATTTAAAATCTTCCTGCGGCTCTCTTTACAGCTGTAGTCGATTCATTGAATTTTCAACATGTTTCAATTAGTTTTATTTCAACTAGGATGAAAATGTAATTAGTAGTAAAAAAAAAGTATTCCACACAATGTCCTGATTAATAATATCAATGGAAATTGTCTAGGAATGGACCAACGTATAACTAAACAAGATGAGTAATACGAATAGAACAAACTTATTCTTAAATAGGAAATACAATTAATTGTATGAAATGAATCCACCTTTATAATTCTAAGTAATTAGTATCTTGTTATAGCATACAAGAATAATAATGCAAACGACTATTGCCTACAACGAACAAGAGATAAAAGAAAAGGGCTCCATGGAGGATATCAAACAAGGATATAGCATATGGGTCGATCTTGTCGATCCTACCAGAGATGAAATTAGAAGAATGCAGGAATTATTTTCATTGGACGCAAAAGCAGTAGAAACAACTCTCAATAAATCCAAGAAACCTCAGGTTCGCATATTAGAGGATCATACCTACACCATAATCCTCGGTATAAAATACAAGGATCTTCGCACTCTTATCACTGACGGTGTTTACCTATTTCTTGGCAAAGGCTGGCTCATAACCATACACTCATCAGATGTAGATCTAATGAGTAATGTGCATAGACTCTTTGAAGAAAAAAATAAGAAAGTCATGGGAGCCCCAATCGATGCATTATATTATAGTATGATATCTGAGATTGTAGATAGATATGAACAGCTTCTGACAGCAATAGAATTAACCATAACTAACTTTGAACAAAGAACTTTATACAGGCCGACAAAAAAAATGCTTGCGTATCTTGATACACTATCCAGACAAATAATAGTTTTAAGAAGGCATTTCTGGCATATTAGAGACATCCTGAATTTTTTGATACATATGGAAAAAGAGCAGTCAAAAAAAGAAGTCGAAGTCAAATACATTGAAATGGCTTATGATAACATCACTCAACTAATACAACTTGTAGAGTCATATCGAGATACAATAAATTCAACAAGGGATCTCTATATGGCCAATATATCATTACAAATGAATGATACAATGAGAATTCTAGCCATTTTCTCAGCTATAGTATTGCCATTGACATTTATTTCTGGTGTTTACGGAATGAATGGTTTAGATCTAAATAATATTAATAGTCTGCCGTTAGGTTTTCTAATAGTCGTACTTTCTATGATTATAGTAGTTGCAATTCTGTTTATTTTCTTTAAGAAAAAACAATGGATACTCGTGAAAAAGGATAGTGATGATGATGAACTTTTAATTAATAAAGAATTGAGTAAGGGAAAAGGAGTTCTAATCATTAAACAACATAATAGACGCAAACTCAAAAAAGAAAGATAATTGTATATTTTTATTTCATAGGCTATTAAACGCTGACATTCTACATCCAACTTCTATGTTCAACTGCTTTACATGGGAGTGTAAACAGACAGGGCATCCGCTACTTGTAATGGATATAGAAGCTGACTGAAAAGGAATTAATTAATAACATAAATTATTTTTATTGTAAAGATACTATTACTACAAGTACAGATAGTAATAACAGGAATACAGCTTGCCTTACTCTATGTAAACTTTCGCTATGATGCCTATTTGTTCCGAGAGATATTTATTCTTCGAATAAAATATTGAAATTATTTCAGTATAATCCATTTACTTAATATTACTGGTTAATACATACGTAGATAACGCAGACATGTCAAAAAGCCTCCTAGAAGAATTTGATCTTTTGGTTAGAAATGAACCAATAATTCCTTTTGACCAAGGAATGAAGCGTCCCTTCTTTAGTTTTAATTCTGATATTACTAATAAGAATAACAATACCCCAATAAGAACAATTCAAAAAGATAATTATTCTAATTCCTTATCCGTCCAAGAAAACAGAATTCTTTTAGTAGATGATGAGCCAGATCTGGCAACATTATTCAGGCTTGTGCTAGAACGATCTGGATTTAGTGTGGATGTATTCAATGATCCGGTGCTGGCTTTATCTAATTACAAAACAGGGACTTATTTTCAAAAGATAAGAGATAAAGATAAAAGGGTTAAAGTATGTTTCATTACGGCATTTGAAGATTATCATAATCAATTTCAAGAATTATTTCCTAATCTAAAGGTTGATTGTTTTATCAAAAAACCAATACCTAGTAATCAATTAGTAAAAATAGTAAAAGCAAAGCTAAACTGTTAGTAAAAGATGGTTCAAAATTCCTCTTCAAAATTAGAAGAAAGGTTTCCGACCTTTAGTATACACAACTTACTAAATTACTGCCATTAAGTAGGCCAGTTGCCTATTCAAATACGGAGAAGTAGGGGATAAGCCATTCTCAGGATTTTGAAGAAATACAATACAGTATTACAGAGTGAGTGAGTGAGTCAGGATTTTGAAGAAATACAATACAGTATTACAGAGTGAGTGAGTGAGTCTTATTCTATTAGAAGTTAGATTTTATGTATTGATGACAACTAATTCCTATCAGGGATTTGCCATGATGATTAGAAAGCTTCCGTCTATCATTCTCTGAAAACCTTCTCTCATAGTCCTTTTTGTGATATATGCAAAATCCCTTCAGATTCATACCTTCATATTGTGTTGGCAATGTCATTTCATAGTGCATACAGCCATCACTTTTTTGATTATAAAAGAATGATCCCATGTCAGCCAATACTGTAACACCATTCTTTCCTGAAGTCTTGGCGAATTTTACTGTTTGATTTACAAATGGAATCAAACCACCTTTCAGACTATACGCTTTCAGTGAATCCATGATTAAAAGAGACTGTTCTTTTTCATGTTTTTTTACATCAATACAGGCAGAACCTTCTGATAGTATACGTTTCACATTATCTGTCGTTTCATAAAAGGGGAGGATCAAAACAATTTCATTATTATTGAGAGCGACTTTAACATAGTAAGAATACATTTCTCTGAATGCAAACAAATCTTGGTATATCACAAGAAAATGGGCTCCAAATTTCGATTGGTGTAATTCTTGAGCAGCTTCTGAGGGGGTAATATAGGAAAGGCTTGACTTCACGGCTTGAAATCAGAATCAAATGGATCATATCCTTTATTAATATTTGGCTATCTTTGTAAGTCCCCGATCTTGGGGATAACTTATTGCAAGAAATATTTTTTATATATATGATTTTATAATTTGAGCAGGTTGTTTATTGACATAGGTTTTGGTAAATACAAAGAATATTTCGAGTCTTCATCTATATTAATGCAGATACATAGTATCTTATTCTAGTAATCTAATGTAACGAAAAAACTGTTTTTGCAAGTTTCTTGGGAGATATAGGTTTTTGGATAATTTGGATTATATTATTATTGTTAGCAGTAGTCTTTATATTCTCAGTCAATAAATTATTATTGACATCAAATGCAGTCATTAAAATCACTTTTATTCCTGGTTTTATTTCATTGATATAGTTTGCCAACTCAAATCCGTCCATACCAGGCATTCTGATATCTGATATAACAAGAGAGTAATTGTTGTGGCTTTCTCTAAATTCTTTTATTGCCAATGAAGACTCTGTAAATACAGATACATTCTTAAAGCCATTTCTTTGCAGAGCCATTTTGACTATTGTAGCAATATCAAAGTCATCATCTAACACCATGATTTTAGAGTTGTATTTCTCATTATTGATGTTGTTGTTGCTGCAATTGCTTTTGCTATCATCGTCTTGATAATAATTTTTCTTGTTTCTAGATGACACTAGGCACCTCCAATCAGTTTTCCATATGCTGAAGTTGCATTTTCATTATTAACAGGAAGAACAAATACTTCTTCCGACCATACTGATCTGTTTACACCTTCTAATTTCTTAATTGAGGATAGTATGTCTACTAGTTGTTCACTTTCCTTATACATAAAATCTGCTACAACATCTGAATTACCAATATGAATTGATACGGATGTAATCCCAGCCATTTTAGATATCTTTTCTGCAGTAGATTTCATATTCCCATCTGCCAAATAAACATGAATCATTCCTTTCTTCAATCCTAGTTGCTTGTAATTTGGCTTGAAGGAATGCTGCACCAGTCCCTTCTCCAATATTTGCCTTGTCCTTCTCTGAACCGTGCTTAGCGGGATTTGAAGTTCAGCGGAGATTTGTTTATTGTCATATCCTGCTACTAAAAGTCCAACAATTCTGACATCCTTTTGGTCGACTTTTAAACTCCTCTTTCCAGTGCTGCGTTCACCTATTCTCTTCTTAGTAGTCCCGTGAGAAAATTTATTCCTCACGCTATCATTTCTCCTTACTTAACATTTGACATGATATATGGCTATCCGCCAAGACCTATAAGATATTCCCTATGCCACTTATGCAGCAAGTTCAAAATTGGTTCTTGCTTTCTACAATTTCAAAGTTCCTAAATATTCTTTTAGATACGCGTTCACTTAGCATAGCTTCACTTGTAATGAAAGATGTAGTACATCATTTATACAATCATACAAGACTGGAAAAACGTAAGCAGGAGAAATATTAAATAGCATCAGAAACTGAATATGCAGGGTATACATGTTCCCCAATTTTAGAGTAGCAGAATATAGTTTATTTTACTTTAAAGTACTGTTTATTAATATCCACAATAAGATTAATTACACTATAAAATATAATTCCGGTAAACCAATTGAATAAAGAGATATCT
>JAJNBK010000237.1 GCA_021155845.1 Nitrososphaeraceae archaeon | reverse complement strand
GCTTTGCAGGCATTAACCTGTATTATTTTTTCGATAGTTTATTTTGTAGTAATACCAAATGGTGGAGCCCAGGGACTTGCAATAGTGCTAGCAATGTTTGGTGTAATTCTATTAATTATGGCCAGAAAACACAAGATCTATCCAATAGAAGAAAAGGAAGAAAAAGGACGTGAAGGTCAATCCACAACTTCAACTAACGAAACCTAGTATACAGAAAAGAATATTTTTTGTATTGAAATAAGCATGTTTCTCTGTTATCATTAAAGATTATGAACATAATGTAAAGGAAAAGGAAAAAGGATAATACCAATGTAAAATCCAAACCCAGGATTATCCCAATTATTATAAGGGCTTGGAACTACAAATAATGAATCTATATATCTGTGGTTATTTCTTAATAAGAGAAACAGATAATTACATATTGAGGTTTTATCTCATTACATCTTTGTCGTCAATTTGAAGTGGATAATAATCACATATAGACAGAATCATAAAATATCACGAGCCTTGAATGTAATTCAGATAGGTAGCTTTATGCAGGTCGACAATAGTAAGGTCGCATCATTGGTGAAAAAATATCATTAGAATGTTGTCTTAATGCGATTATTGCCGAGATCTATTATTTAGAGGGCTCAGATAAGAGACGGTAGAATAATAAAATAATAATAGAGACACATACTTATTAGAGCTTTATGACCAATATTCTTGTATAATAATCATATATATTGTATCCTGATATATTAAACAATGAGAATATAACTATATTAATTGCTTATAACCTATAAAGCATTTACTATATTATGAGCAATGAAGATAGCAAGAGTTACAAGGATAATGCGAATGAACCAGCTACGGAGACATCCACTACTAAAGAAACCATTGTAATCTCCCCATCTAATACCGCATATAAAATTCATGATCAAAATTCTTCCGTTGAACAAGAAGATGAAGAACAAGACGAATCTATATCTGCCAAGGCCAGAGAAACGGGACAATCTTTTAAGGGTTTTATAGTCACATTGGGCAAGAAAGCAATGGCCATAACAGACGAGAAAACCACGGAGACCACGAATGAATCTATAGACATTGGCGCAAAAAGGGATTCACAATCTATTCAGACTCTAGGCGCAAACGTTGAGAAGGCAATAACTGTTTTTGAAGACACAATTACTGATATACGCAAGGAATCATATGATGAACAAGCCAACATATTAACAGGATATAAAAAGTTAATAGAGGAACAAATTAATGTTATTAATGCAAGGTTGAGTATGGTAAAGAAGTTTAAGCAAGCAGATTGAAATAAAGTGCTGTAGTATAAAAAAATGGTTTGTCGAAACCGAAATTATATTTTATATATTAACTTATTTTGTCTAATTTATAGGATCTTCCTTAAATCTGCTTCTAATAATATGATTATCAATAAATAATATTGTTGTCATAATAATTTCATTAGCAATATATGAAGCAAATACAGATTATTATTCCAGATAGAGGTTTTGTCTATGTAAATGACATACTTAAAGAAGCAAAGGTTGGCGGTGTAAGTCATTATAAAATAGAAGGAAGAGGCGGAGGAACACATGCCAAAGAAGTCGCTGTTGGAAGAGGTACAATGAGATATACTCCAGAATTTATTCCAAGAACCAAGGTAGAAGTGATAGTTAAAGACGAACAGATTGAATCAATAATAACTAGCATAGTAGATAAATTGTCTGCAAATAAAATAAACGGAAAGATATTTGTTATTGATGTGCCAATTGCTGTTGATATTGCAACTAAGAATCGAGGTGAATCAGTTATCTAGCAGGCGCCCTCATAGTCATAGTACTAGTCATTACAATATAGAGCATAATTGATATTTAGATAAATAACGATAGTTAGAATTTTCTTTGACATATTCTCTTATCGTTGCCTGTTTCTATCTCTTGTTATGTTCTATACTGGCGAAATTAAGAGATGATATGAGTTGGTCTACCTTGGCAATGTTCTATTGTAGCCTTCCTCTGTGATGTGCCTTCTAAGCTACTTATCTTCTATTTATCATATTATAACAGAAATTGCCTTTGCAAACAATATGCAACAATATAGAAAAATTTCATTATAAATTAAATTACATTCATTTGAATGACAGATATACATATATTGAAGGGACCATTCACGAAAAATCAGTTGATTGAAGATTTGACTACATCTTCTTTAATTACTGTGCTACATGTCGTCTAAAATAAATTTCTAAATAAAACTATCTCGATGTCCTGAATGCAGACAACAAACCAAGAATACGATCATGGCATAGTTCAAAAGTTATAGATATGAATAGAATTTAGTCAATCTGCTCAAAACTTTTAATTATTGGTAACAAAAAAATGGCTCTGAAAGTTTTGAGGATTATTTCCCTTGTAGAAATGAAAGAAGATGTAAATTAGAATACATTTTAAATTGGTTTAGAATATTTTTATTGATATGTATAATAGAACTATTCCCAGCTCCGCTGTTGAGTGAACACACAGCAGATAGCATTATCAATAATTATAAAAATAACTGCTGATTATTACGGGAGAGATATATCAACTTACCATTGAAGAAATAAAATACAGAATAATTGAAGGATTTTGTTATTTATGTTGCTGACTTCCTGCTTGCACTAGAGAATTTAATCTAGCAAGTTTCGCTTTGGAAGCTACATATTTGCTGATCTCCTTTTCGATTGTTACAATAGGTTCTCCTTTCTTCGCTATAAACCCCATCACTGTTGGTTCAAAATTATGCCTCCTTAACTCTTCTAGAACGGAATTTGCAACATCATTTGTTGCTACGATTAGGTGACATCCATTTGTCGAGACAGTTGCATTATCAATCAAAAATTCTCTTGTTGCAAACTTGGCAATCTCTTCGTTCTTCATCGGAAGTTCGTTAATTACAATATGGGAATTTGTCAATTCTGCAAGTCTTCCCACCGCAAATATGCCATCTGTTGAAACGGGGTGAACTGCAGTTATGTGGGTATGTTTATCAAACTCTGTTTCAAAATCTGGACAGTATTTTGAAATTATTTTACCAAGAGCGAAATGAGGTTCAGTTAAGCGTTTCATTGCCTCATCTTTTGCAGCAGAAAGACCATCTAACCCAATATCATTCTGCTCAAATTTAGTTATATTGTTATGATCCATTTTAGTCAACATGTAAAGGCTTGCAGCTGTCATTGAACCTAATTTATTTGAAATAATGATTTGCATTCCTTCTTCTGATTGGTCATATCGTATAGGTAATTCTTTAAGCGTATTTGCAATCGCAGTCGCACCGAAGAATAGCTTGCCTACCTTAAGGGAGCTATAGTCTTCCATGGCTAAGTTATAACGAGAAGTAAATCCATCAAGGTTTTCTCTGATTTTATCCAAAATTTTTTCATTTGGAGCATCATATACAGGAAATAATTTGAAGCCTGAGGTACATCCTAGAAGATTTAGATATTCCATTGCGGCTGTCAACGCGATGTTACTATGAATTTCAGAATCTGGACTGTGAGTTGGATCAGTTATGTGCGTAACAGAATTATTAGCAGATATGTATCCTACCTTGTCACCTCTATGTAATTCTATGTAGTCCAGAAGCGCAAATTGAGCTTCTGCATATGCTGTTAAAGAAGTAGTTACCTTTTTTACTAGGACTTTCGAATGAAAACTTTTCATAAATCTCTGAATTGCTTCTGTTAACAATGTTGAATTTTCACCAGTATTAACGTGAATTCGAAATATAGAAAGTGCACGTTTGATTTCAACTTCTTTTTCGATTTCTGGGTTATCAAAACTATATATTCTTCTAGTAAGTTCAATATCCTTGCCTTCTGCATAAGGAAAAGCATCAAACCAATTGGGTGTTATCTTTATATTGCTTCTCTTGATATTCTTCAATGAGGCTTGGAAGAGGTAGGTATCTTAGGGGATCAAAACCTAGCTGTCTATATTCCTCTATAAGTTCCCAAAAATCCTCTGACAATCATAACCTCCCCTGATAATCACAATCCTAGTTTAATTAATATTATACATATGAAAACACTATTTAATAAACACAACTTTTTGTCTGATAACATAATAAATTTCGAAATACATCTTCTTCTTCTAAATAGTTCTTGCCCACTTATAATGCTCTAGAGTCTCACCTAAATCAAAAGCAGTGACTAGCTAACTATGGAAATTATTCCAGTAATATAATGACAATGAATATAACCCCTATTACAGTGAATATTCAATATGTCTGAAACAAATGTTGATATGTTAAAGCCAACCGAATTGCAGATCAAAAAAATTGCAGAGGAAATGGAAGACAAATCTGCAATGGAGGTTCTAAAATGGGCTATTAATGCTTATGCACCGAAGATAGCTTTGGCATCAAGTTTTGGTGCTGAAGATGTAATTCTTATAGATA
>JAJNBK010000236.1 GCA_021155845.1 Nitrososphaeraceae archaeon | reverse complement strand
AAAGAATGAATATTGATTATAACAGAGAAATTGAGTTTTTATCTAAACAATTTCCAGCCACGTACTACGTTTTTGACATTTTATACCTTGATGGAAATAATCTGCAGAATTTAGAACTTTTAGAAAGGCGAAGAATCTTGACTAATATTGTAAATACAAACTCTAAGATAAAGATATCTGATTTTATCGAAGAGTATGGCATAGAAGTTTTTAGAGAAGCTACACGAATGAACCTGGAAGGAATTGTTGCCAAACGTAAAACCAGTAGATATTTTCAAGGAATAAGATCCAAGGATTGGCTCAAAATAAAGAGTATAAAGACACAAGATTGCATAATTATAGGATATACAAAGGGAGAAGGAAATAGAGAAAAATATTTTGGCTCTTTACTTCTTGCCGTTGTCAATAATTCTGATGGCAAATTAAGATTTGTTGGTCATACTGGAAGCGGGTTTAATTTAAATCAACTTAAGGAAATGTACAATGAATTACAAAAAATAAGGATTGAAAAATGTCCTGTTGAATATGTTCCATATACAAATCGAGAACCGGTATGGGTATCACCCAATCTTGTAGTAGAAGTAAAATTTAGTGAATGGACATATGAAAAGATAATGAGATCGCCTATATTCCTTAGGTTTAGAGAAGACAAAGGTCCTTATGATTGTATTGTAGAACGGGAAAGATATTCTAATGAAATTGTTCAATTAACAAAAAAGAATTATTATGGTGGTGATGGTGGTGGTGATAATAATCGTTCTGCCTTCTCTAATCTAGACAAAGTATTTTGGAATAAAACACAAGAACATCCACAATTTACTAAAAACGATCTTATTGATTATTATGACAAAATTGCTGATTGGTTATTGCCTTACTTAAAAGATAGGCCATTATCCTTGAGTAGATATCCTGATGGAATTACTGGCAGATCGTTTTATCATAAAAATTGGGATAATGAAAAACCAGAATATGTAAATAGCGTACAAGTTTATTCTAAATCCAAAGAAGCAATAATTAACTATCTTGTATGCAATAACAAAGATACTCTTCTATGGCTTGCTAATTTAGGCTGCATTGAAATGCATCCATGGTATAGCAGAATCAATGATTATAATGTATGTACTGATTCTAATATGCTATATGAAGATAAATGCGGGTTAAACTATCCTGATTTCATAGTGTTTGATTTGGATCCGTATATCTATTCAGGCAAAGAGAAGAAAGCAGAGGAGCCAGAATACAATGTCAAAGCATTTAAAACAACTGTAGATGTTGCCTATAACTTAGAAGAACTTTTTAATGCTCTAAATATTAGATCATATATTAAGAGTTCAGGAAAGACTGGCTTGCATATTTTTGTTCCCATCATTAATTCATATACTTTTGAACAAACAAAATCATTCGCTGAAGTAATAGGTAAGATTTTGAAAAAAAGACATCCACAAAAAATTACAATGGATTGGGACATAAGCAAAAGAAATGGAAGAGTCTTCTTTGATCATAATCAAAATGCTAAAGGAAAAACAATAGCCTCAATTTTCTCTATTAGGCCAACGACTTCTGCTACAGTATCCATGCCTATCAATTGGGAAGAATTATGTGATATACTTCCTACAGATTTTACGATGTTAAATGTATCTGAAATTGTAAAGAAAAAAGGCAATCCATGGAAGGAATTGTTAGAGAATAGACAAGACATCAATAAAATACTTCAAAATGTAGTAGAGATGTCGATCTAAGCGATTTTTACTTGTTTTTTAACCTACTTTTCTGAACACTAGCTTTAAGTGCTTCAAGCAAATTGTTGTTTGTATCATCATCCCTTTCATCTGGTTTAGAATTAAAAGTTTTGCCTTGTGCCTTTGAGGTTATTAATTGCTCCAATTGCTTAGAATAAGCATCAGAATACTGGCTTGGATCGAATTCTTCATTTGAAAGATTTTCAACTAATGTCTTGCCAAGTGACAATTCCTTATTGTCAATTTTAGGTTGTGAGGCATCTGGCATTTCTTCTATTTCATTTACTGGTTTTATTTCATCAATATAACGTAGTTGATGCATTACCATTCCTCTTTGATAGGCACGTAAAGCAACAAGATTTTCTTTATCTCTTAGCACTACCTTTCCTATTGCTATTTTGTTAGTCTCTTTTATTGCTTTTATAAATAAGGAATAAGCCTTTTCAGCAGAAGCCTTACTATCAGGAGCGATATAATAGCTCTTTTCTACAAGTATAGGATCAAAATCATTATAATTAATAAATTCTTTGATATCTATTGTTTTTGTTGTTTTGAGTTTTATTTTATCTAGATCTTCTTTTTCTATTAGTATATAGTTATCTTTTGCGATTTCATATCCTTTCTTGATTTCAGAATATGGTATTTCCTTATCTTCTATAGAACACCATTTCTTGTATTGGATTTTATGACCTTTATTATCTAATTGATTAAAAGAAAACTCTTTGTCATAAGTTGCTGTATAAAGTTTTACAGGAATGTTAACAAGTCCAAAAGATATGCTTCCTTTCCATATACTTCTTAAACCCCCACCCATTTTAATTAATCAATATAAAATTATTTTTATAGAATATATGCACATTACTTAAAAATAACAATACTTTTAGCTCTTATAATTTTGAGTAAAAAGATGAAATTATATTCTTTAGTATAAGATCTAAGAAAGTTTTCAGAAGCA
>JAJNBK010000235.1 GCA_021155845.1 Nitrososphaeraceae archaeon | reverse complement strand
TTCATTTCGCTCCTGTTTCTAAGGTAGGTCATCAAAACAAAAAGACCGGCTATAGATATGAAATCGTAAGGGAAAGGGAGCAAGAAAACTAAGATAATACCAACCCCCATGAAAATTAATAACCACTTTAGCCTATGAATAATAAAGCGCTTGGTTTCGTTATCCCAGTTCATAGGATTATTTAATATCGCACATGGACTAGATAAGGATATCAGGCAAATATTTCCTAATGGATTTGGGGTAAATATTCAGTTCAAGTGAGATAAACCAAAGTTTAGATGTAAGTATATACTTATCTTCATGTCGTGTATCGGCAAAATCAGTAGGAAAACTACCAAATTCTCCTTGTCCACGATCAAAGATCCGGTACAACTACGGCCTATCGTTGTGTATTTTGATATCAATATGTAAGCTCTGTCCAAACGATCTTGATATGAATTAGTTTTTTGCTTAATATACTAAGAGCAATTTATACTTGGGAAGCTTAATCGACAATTGGGTATTTTTTATCTATGTCCGTATCTATTTCTTCTCCGCTGGGCATCTCTATAGACTTCATCATTGCTTGTGTTGAAAATGAAGAAGTTTCTAAATAGATATGACTACTTAAGTCGGCTCTATAGTAATCAAGTTTGTCAGGATTGTATTTTTGTATATATTCAATATTTTCCCCTCTGTTTATTCTGTGCTGTATAACATCTCTGTGAACATAACTAGATACATAAGAATAGCCTCGACGTTTTGCCTCCCTAAGAAACTCCATTCTGAGAATATGGCCTCCGTTTTCGCCCCAAAAACCTGTTTTGATGCCAATCCATTCCATATAAGCGGTATTTCTTTTTCCAAAATTCTCATCATGTGTACCATGTCTTAGATGATAATTCTCTAGTGCTGCGCCTTTTGCATAACCAACAATTTCATCGTCTAATTTATCTGTCTCCTTAACCCTTAGGGTGACTAATATTGTATCACTCCATCTAACAGATTTTCTAAATCGAGTCTCATCGTTAATATCCACAGGAACATGTAGTTCTTTGAATATATTTACAATAGTCTCTATCAAATTACGCAATGAGGTATCAGTGTTATTGTTATTGCC
The DNA here is from genome assembly GCA_021155845.1 of Nitrososphaeraceae archaeon. The sequence continues at coordinate 1,596 of JAJNBK010000235.1, read as the reverse complement.
ATTTTTGTCCCCTTCACCTATTTCTTCTACCACAGGTACTAGAGCAATTTTGTGTCTTCTAATTGAATCTCTAATATCTACTTCCCTAGCCCATATATTCTTGAAAGTAGTCATATTATCAAAGAATCTCTTTTTATATTCAGGTGGAATGCCTTGTAATACGTGTTCAAACATTCTTCTCTCTTCTTTTAGGACACTAAAATACTTGACAGATTCTTCGTATATTCGAGAAGGATGCCATCCAAGAGCATGAGCATTGGTACGAGCAAGGACCATAGAATGCTTAAAATCTCCTAGAGCATATCCTGCTATGCGTTCTGAGACAGACAAAAACCACCCAAGGTCTTTGTAATGCTGTCTTGTTTTAGTATCAATTTCAGCGATCCCTGCATATGTAAATAACTCCTCCATTCTCTTTTCTGCATGCTCTGCTATTTTCCCCTTAAATGGATAAGCTGTTCTGTGTATTATAGCAATTACTATGTCGATATTAATTCCTACACCTTCTATGAACTTTGTTATTTTTTCATCATTTCTTATGAACCATTCAACAGCATCTTCATGGGGCTTGTCAAATTGTTTTAAGGGGTCATAATCGTGGAAAAGGGCAGCTACAAATAGATAGCTTATATCCTCTATGCTGAACTTGTTGCCATGGAACTCGTGTCGAGATATTACTTCTTTTTCTTTTTTATTAGTGCTATCATTCAGTCCATTGACCGCTAATAAGGTAAAATAGGCAGCCTCTAACTCGTGATCTATATTATGATAACCATAATAATCAGATCCTAATCCTTTCTTTGAGAACTCCGACACCGCATGTCTTATTATACTGTTCAGCCATTTATCTTGCAAACCCATCGAAGCTCCTAACTGAACAATTTTATCTTTTAAGACAGCCTCCCTGGTTCTGCCAATATTATAATTTAACCACCAAGGGAACAATTTCAGGCGTTTGTGAAATTCATACCAAGTTGGAGATTCGGCTAGAGGATTAATTGTTGATGAGGTCAATGACTTTTTAGTATAATTAGCAGGATCGTTTCCACCTTTTGCATGATGGATGTCATTATTGGTAGAACCGTTCAAAGATAGTAGGACATAACGTTTTAGCTTATATTAGTATTCCCAAACGGTTTTGAAATTTTTATCATATGTGGGTAACATTTGATTATTTATAGATAGGTAGGCCATAGCACATTATAGGAAATTCATAGCCTTATTTATGAAAGCGTATACCAAATTATCTTGAATGAGGCTTGAGAATCTTCTATTAGAAGGGGAGGATTGCAACACATTGCATGTGGGTAAGATGCAAACATTCAATCTACAAGACTTAGGCTTATTCATGAAAATTCTCTGCATAAGAAAGAATAATGACACTATTCTTGATGACACAAAACAATCGAGAATTTTACAATTAACTAAAAGAAATATCATATATATGCAGGGAAGACATTTAAAAAATAATTACATCTAAAGAAAGATATGGAGGATAGATAATAATACTATACAGTTTCTTTTATTTTAGGAATAATTTCTTCATAGGATGCTGATGGTTCTAAATATATACAAAGATATCTGTCAATTTTTTCT
>JAJNBK010000234.1 GCA_021155845.1 Nitrososphaeraceae archaeon | reverse complement strand
ACTTAAAGCTCATGTTCTAAAGACAAAATCCATTCTAGAACAACAACAAAACCTCGAACTTTCTTATCAGCGAATGTATCATGTTGTAAAAGAGTTAAATAAGCATATTCCGCTAGATTAATATTTGTTTTTGTTTTATCTACCTATGTAATCCTAACGTCTAATACATACAAGCATGCATATATATATATATATATATATATCAGGAATAAAAATATATAATTGTGCTAATTACTTTTTGTAGATTTTTTTTAGCTGGTTTCTCTAAATTAGCTTGTACATCAACTTAACCGATACGATTTAGATAACATTAAATGCAAATTATAAATGATGCAAATACTTACAAAGCAACGCTAGATGCTCATGTTGTAACAAGCGTATATGCTTATGTAATTACATACTATAAGTAGTAATTGGTTTTATAGCATGTCATGCAGCCTCAAGTGATCAAAACATGTAAACGAGGCATGCTTATAACATCGTTTATGTGGTTATTCGAGTATGGTGACAAAAAGACTCCACAATTATGATGTTTCTTTTTTAGGATCTTAAAATATCTCGTCATTTGATATATCGAAGATAACTGCAAACAAATTAATACACTTATTTTTGATCCTGTTAAACAAATCATCTGAAACTAATTCTATTTCTAACTAGATTAAAATAAAAATATTGAAACTTTTCAGAAGGGTTTATATTCTAATCCTTAACTTTCTGTTTGCCATATTCCTCTATTCTATTTTAATCTAAGAGACAATTGGAGAAACACTTTTTAAATTTTTATAGGTTGTTTTGGTTGGACTTATTAACAATTTCCTTGCAATCTGTTGAAAACGCTTGATATAATTAGATGTTGAGAATCTTCTTACTGAATCACTGATTCTTATTCTTTCGGAAAAAGATGCATCCATGGCAATTGCAACGGATTCTACAGCTTCTATAAAGGTACGGAATTGATATCTCAAGGGTACGAATTCTGTGTGTCCTCCCAAATCCGGAACGACTGGAATCAATCCTGCACTCATTGCTTCTACGGTAGATATTCCGAAAGGTTCTCCTGGTAGCGGGTGGAAGTATATCTTAGACTCGCACATTAGAGAAAGTAATTTGTTAAAGCTGACATTAACCTGAAAAGTCACATAATCCGATAAATGTTGATCTTGGACCATCTGTTTCAGATAAGTATAATAGCCGATCATACGTGGCGAGAGATTTCCAACAATTTTCATATTTCGCCCGATGCCGTTTTGTTTTAATAATTCTGCAAGTCTAATTGCATTCTCTACCTGGAGGACTCAAAACAGTAGAATCTATTGTAAATGTCTTGTGTATAGCCTTGCGACTATACTCTGAGTTTGTCAAGACAGTTGAATTTTTAATCATATCGATGTATGCGTTTCTTGCTGAATGAAGGTGTTTCTTATACTCAACTATGTCCGAGAATCGTTGTCCATAGATCAGTCTGCTGTATTCTTCATTTTCTACGTCAATAAGATATTTTGCAAGAGGAAAATGGCAGTAGGTAATAACATTATCTTTTGAGAAACCTTTCTGTGAAAATGGAAACATGTCGCCATGTGTATTGATAATTAGATCATAATTTTTTTTCAAATGCACGTTTTCTACAGATGGTATGACATTGACTCTATTAATATTGCAAACAGCCATTAGACCTGTTTTACCATAGGTTTCCTCTATTTTATGCACATCTGGTTTTTGCAATGTAGTAAGATCAATATCAATATCCATATCATTAACTTCTTTAAGAGCACGCATTGTCGCTAATGCTAGACGTTCGCTTCCGCCCCGAGCATTTAAATTGATATGTATAATATTGACCATCAAATAAAATCATCTATAATTTGGGCGGATTAATATTATAACCTTTTCATAATTTCTTCAAATTTGTGCTTAAAGAATTAAAAGATTTAGTTTAAATAACTCTGTACATTATCCTATGCATTCACTAGTTTCTACCGTTAGTTTTTCAACTATGTCAATTATAAATCAGCTGAAGCAAAAGATAAAGTAATACTTAGAGAGTATAGTTTACGATAGCCGTACTATTATTGAATTGTCAACAAGTTGTCTATAATATTGCCAACTTATTTAGATAATAAGTATACTATAGAACGCTAGGTTTATTCTTCGAAGACTCTTCATACAATGTCTTTATTATTATTGCTGCCAATAAGCCATACAACATGTTGAAAGCTACTGCCCCAATCATTATTCTGTCTACTAACATCGCTACCCTGTCGGTTGTGAACATTACATCCGCTTGTGCTGGCACTTCCTGTATTACAGTTCTCTCTTGGCTAGTATCTAGTATAGGAAGAATTATCCAAAGTGTTACTGGAATAAAAAGAAATAACCATAGTGCAAAGCCAAATCCTAATCCATATGGCACTGCATACCTTTGAATAGATCTAACATACTTATCTTTGAATACAATAAACGGTATACACATAATGAGTCCGATAATGCTTCCTGCTATTATATGCAGTATAAATCCAAAGATAACTTTATCTAAAGAGAAATACTCTTGTGATTCTATAAATGTTGATGATATCATAAGGTAAAATGTACCGATGGGAAGAGAAATAGCCTTCTCGACCAGCAATAATAATCCACTAATAGCAAGAGATGATACAAATCCAGCTATAAGTCCATACGCAGCCACCATTCTAAACTTTGTCACTCTAAACATCGATTTTTTTGATGAGTAATTTTTTAGTGACACAATTAATTATACGTCAAGGTAGTATTTTACTTTTATTATGATAAAAACAAATATTACATAAAATACTACTAAATACTAAATATCATGACTTGTCAAATGGAAATAAAGTAAATTTTGCTAATAAATATAGATATTTTCAATATATTATATATAAAGAAAAATAATGGTTCGGAGGTAAGCTCTCCTTATACAAATGTGATGTAAAAACTAACAATATATGTCAAGACAACAAGACTGAGAAGACACGTATATTTGAGAGTATATTGACAGGAGTTACTTTCTTATACAAAAAGAGACGAATTGCGCATATTCCATTTTTTCCGTTAATATATATAGGCATCCAATAGACAATTAGATGTAGTTTATAATTGACTAATCTAATTTTACTGATCAATAATGAAAACTCAATTCTCACACCATTTAATATGTCTAAATCATCGTGATAAACAGATACGTCTTAGTTTGGAACCTCTTCATATGGGAGGAGAGAACGAATGCAGTGAAGGCTTTTTAAAATGCAATAAATGTGAAGCTATTTATCCGATAATAGACGGCGTTGCAATAGTTGTAAACGACTTTACAAAGTATGCTGAAGGCAGAAGATCTATGTTTGGTAAGTGGCTAGTAAATAGCAAAACAAAAGAAATGAAAGATTATCTAAAAGACTTTGGAAGAGAGATTTCCTCTTCTAGTTCCATTAAGGATAACAGGTATGAAGAAGATGGCATCTGGTATATTGCGTATAGATGGGTACAATATGATCATTCTTCTGATGACAGACTTCTTTCTACTCTAAGATGGCAATTGAAGCCAAATGAACTTTACAATAGGGTTATTCACAGCGTAAATACAAAAATGGACGGTGTTGCACTTGACATGGGATGTTCTCTAGGATATAGTTCTCTGCAGCTAGCAAAAAAATTTGCATTTGTAATAGGAATTGATTTATCATTTTCCTTTATCAGAGATGCCCGAAAAAGAATGTATACTTCAAAGCAAGGAAATCTCGAATTCTGTGTAGCAGATTCTCTTCAAAGCCCATTCAACTCTATGAAATTTGATTTAATACTTGCACTTAATCTCATTGAATTGGTTAAATTTTAATAGGGAGCCTAAACCAACAGAAATTTTCGATGCTCAAAGTTTCAGAAATTTTATGGAAAAGTCAGGGTTTGAGATAAGCGAAAAAAGTAGTAAAAGTGTCTCTTTCATACCGTGGATATTGAAATTAGATGAGAGATCTTATATTTTTTATTTTGTGGATTTTATAAAAGGAAAAAAGATCTCAAAACATAAATTCTAACCGGCGATATCTATTCTAGACCAGACAGAATATCGATAACAAAATCGATTATTGATTTTCCTATTTTTATATATATATATATGAAACCAAACATTATATTACGTATTATATCTATTATAAATAGTACAATTTTATCTGTATCTTTATTTGTCAAGGACTTGAAAAGTAAAAAATATGGTAAGAGGATAGGCTGAACAGTACATATACTCTTCTGGAAAATAATTAGAACTATTCAGTGCTTTTCTCCAATATTAAATTATAATTAAGAGTACTATGATTCGACATAAAGTTAGTGACAATTAGAATTTAACATATAAAATATAAAAGTGTCTTCTCTTATGCTACAAGAGTAGGTAAAGATATCTAAATAATTGGGAAATAACTGACGTTAAGTCTTTCTTTAAAAGAAGACAAGTATGTCCACGCCATGATTAAGAGAGAACACAATCTTTAGTGTACAGAACGTTGGTATATATATACAAAAATCTTAATTATTGTATAATTCGGTATATTTGGTTAAAATAAAAGCCGATGTGGTCATCTTTTCTATTTTTTATAACTACTAATACTAGTATGATCAATGAATCAAGATGCCATCTTCTAAGCAGATTTGGTGCTTTAGCTGTAATTCTATGAAAACTATATGTCTTCACGATTCTTGCCCTGAACA
>JAJNBK010000233.1 GCA_021155845.1 Nitrososphaeraceae archaeon | reverse complement strand
GCCTTGAATACCCCACACGCAAATGCACCAAGAGAACCTCCTCCTTGTAATACAAGGACATTTTCAATATTTCTTGATTTTTTATGCCGTGGATGGCTTCGTTCATCTATTTTATAACTCATTGTTATTAATTTTTATTTATGCATACCTTGAATTTCTTGTTTTGGTTTTTCTTGTTGTTATCTTAAACTTACCTAATAACAAACAGATAAGCACATACATTGTCATCGCTAGTATAAAAAATTAATGCTTTGTTTTTACTCAAAAAATAATAGAAGTGAAAAGTGGCCTCATTGTAGAAATTATAAAGCATAAAATCGAACACAATTCTAAAACAAAGCATAGGAGATTGAACTTATGTCATCGAGCCCTTTCCATTACTCCATTGATATATCCTACCTCGAGCATCAACAGAGCGTATAAAATATTTGCTATGTGTGTCTGTAATATTGACTCTACTACTAAATTGCCCTCTGGCACATTTGTCTCTGTTATATAGTCAACCTGTGTATTGTTAATCCCAGATATTTTCAATCTGAAATTCTCAATAATTTCAATTTGACTATCTTGAGTATTAGTCCTAAAAGTAATCTGTTTATTTGCCTTATCAATTACAAGTTTCCTTGTAATTCCAATAAAGAATTCAGGAAAGATCTTTTCTAAACGTGTATCTTTAAGCGCAAGATAGATTATATTAGATGGGACACGTAGAGTTATGGTTTTGGAAATTACAGACATTGTTGGTGGTATATGTTATTATCTTTATGATATATGCATATATAATTTACTAAAAACAATTCTTAGATAGAATAAACCTGGCATTTGGATGAGCAATTAACTCTAAAAGAATATCTACACGACGCTATAAAATTATTCTTTTTGATTATACGTCTATTAAGTACATACAGCAATTTTATTATGAAAATATTAACTAATATCTGTAATATTGTTATTATGTATTCTTAATCTTTAATTTTCAATTCAACTAATTTTCGAGTTTCAGTTTCTATTAATTGGTAACATTTGGTTAGTTATATCGATTGATACTTATCTCTATCTTACTCTGTTTTATACTTTCAAAAAAAGGTGCATTTTGGCATTATACGCCCTCACTAAATATTACTAGAATTTATAATTTTGTTTTTTTGAGCTTTTTCTCCTTTTTGGTTGCAAATTCATTTGCTTTGTAACATCTATCATTCAATTGTGTTCTAATAGTTTGCATCTTTTTCCTCTCTGTAGGAAAGTATAATACATCTTCACTAAACTGACCAGTCATATTCCATAACCTGCCTAATGATGATATAGACCCAGCGACCAGGGTAGAGCATCCGATCTGAGATCTGAGATGGGCTGAAGCAAGACTGTAACTCAGATCTCTAATCATGTTGAGTAGTCTACCGATCTCATATATAGATAATATAGATAATCTTTGTATCTTTGTTAGGTCTATGATACTCTCCAAAGGTATCACTTAAGTTTCTATGATTTCAAGTCATTAACTGCGTAAAATGCATAGTGTGAATGAATGTAAAAATAATAAATAAGTATGACCAATTTAACTTAGATTTTAGAGCTAATAAAAAGCATATTAATAGTCACATACAGAATTAGAATATGACGATGAATTGTCCAGTATGTGGTGCAATAATGATATGGTTAAATGGTTCAATTAGTCATGATCCGCCAATAAAATACTACGAATGTCGAGTATGTAACATAAATGTGACAAAACAACCAGATGATTCATATGAAATAGTAGAAGCAAAAAAACAAAAGCAGAAATAAGAAAACAATAAAAAGTCACGAGTACATGCAATATTAAATTCTTCAAATCTCAATCTGAAGAATATTATATATATATATATATATATAAATATTCTTATATTTTAATTTGTTAATGCGTAACGCAGAATTATTTTTATCAAAGAAGGCAAAATATATTTAATTTTTATGATATGTGACAACAACAATAAAGAGTGATGCGTTATCTATTAGTCTGGCTACAATCTCCCTTGCTGATATGCCTTTTAATTTTTGCAATTGAAGATAATACTATTACAAATAATAAAAACTAATTATTCGATATAATATTAATTCAGAATATAACTATTATGAATCAAAATCAGTAATATTTATGTCAGAGGTTCTCGCTGTGTATAGAAACAATAACTATAAGATGCCAATAAAAGAATATAACTACTTAATAATTTTGACTGTATTTTATAAGTTAATGCAAAGATCAATGATTAAAATATCTTTAAGAGAACAGATCGAGGATAAGAAAAGAATCATAGTATTACCAGGAGTTTTTGATGCGTTGAGTGCGAGAATTGCAGAACAAGTTGGCTTTGAAGCAATGTTTCAAACTGGATATGGTTCTGCTGCTGCTCTTCTAGGAATGCCTGACTATGGATTTCTCAATGCTGGTGAAACTATAGACAATGCTCGCCGGATCATACGTTCCGTGAATGTTCCAGTTTTAGTTGATGTTGACACCGGATATGTCTAAAAATGATTATATATCAAAATTAAAAGCAGCATTAGAAGCCCGTAAGAGCAAGGATTTTATCATTGTTGCAAGAACAGATGCCCGTGCTCCACTTGGTATAGATGAAGCTATCAAGAGGGGTAAAGAATATCGCAAAATAGGTGCAGATGTTATCTTTGTTGAGGCTCCCAAGACTGTAGATGAATTGAAGAAAATAGCTGACGAAATAGATGCCCCTTTAGTAGCAAATATGATTGAAGAGGGAGTAACACCCAATTTGTCTGCCAATGAACTATTAAAAATGGGCTATAGAATTGCAGTATTTCCATTATCAGGATTATATGCTGCAGCATTTGCCATAAGAGACAAAACAAGGACGTAAAATGATGGTTACATTCAAAGAATTTAATAAGCTTGTAGACTTACAGAGATATTTGGAATTAGAGAAAAGATATCTCTGATCTGCACTTTAGTGATATCCTCTAATCGAGGCTAACACAATTAATGAATAAAAAAGAGGAATTGTTGCCCATAGTACATTTTATATCATGACCAATCTATAACAAAAGGATCTGTCATTCAAAAATCATATTCACTGGTTAAACAGATAAATTTGTGACCTTGAGCGATTTATATGAATCTTAAATATTATTTTTTTTATGATTATAATAAAAAAATTATATTACTATCACTTTCCGTTCCGCTCAGCACGAAGTTGCCTAATTATGTCTAGGACGGCGTCAGCATCTTGTGCCTCTGGATCCAGCTCAAGATAGAGATTTAACATTTCGAGTGCTTCGGTAAGCTTTTCTCTCTTTAATAATATCATACCTTTGTCTCGAATGGCATCTGGATTATATTGGTCTAGCGCAATTATCATTTCATTTGCGATCTCAGCTTTGTCAATATCTTGAGCGTCATAATAACTTCCCTTAACGTTATTTAACATTCGTATCAATACCTGTGTTGGTGTTGCCTTTTCAACAAATGCACGAGTAAGAGGAATATTTTGACGTGAATAGGATTGATCGAGCAATTCTTTCAGAGCATAATCATCCATTATTCTGCCACCATTAAAGGGGTCAATAATTATCTCACTATTGTCATCTTCCAGAATATGTTTAACAAGAAAGTGGGCTGGAAAATTAACTGGAAACAATTTAAAATTTAATGCGTGAGCAATTCGCATATATATTATTGACAATGTGATAGGAATACCGGATTTGTGTTGTAAAACAATGTTAAGATAACTATTCATAGGGTTATAATAATCTTGAATATTTGCTTTAAACCCCTTATCTTTAAAAAGGTAATTATTAATTTTCTCTAT
>JAJNBK010000232.1 GCA_021155845.1 Nitrososphaeraceae archaeon | reverse complement strand
AAGATCCTGTATGCAATATGATGGTTGATGAAAAGAAAGCACAGCATATTTCAGAAGTAAATGGACAGAAAATCTATCTATGTTCTGCAAACTGTAAAAGCCAATTCGATCAAAATCCTAGCAAATATGGATATTGAATAACAGTATTTTAGGTTCACTAGTAGAGCTATATTATCGCACATGGCTTGCATTAGAAAGTCTGTTATTACTCTTTTCCCTCAAACTTTCTTTTTATGGACTCTATTCTTCCAGCATATTTTTGCTTGTAGCCAGACATGCATGATGTACAACAGAAAAATCGTTCATAATTTGCAAACCTAAACACATGTGGATCCCCTGTAATTGGTCCTTTGCAGAATTCGCAATCTAACTTGATTTTTATCCCTTTATTTATTCTGTATTTGGTATCTTGAAGTTGTTCCTGTTGATTGTTGTATTGCTTTTTCTTAGTAGTTTTGTCTTCATTATCTATTACTTTAGAGTTTCCGTTATTACCTTTCTGCAGTTCTGGTTTGACAACATCTCTTTCTACTATTTCGAAATCCAGAATCGGAGAGACCGACTTTATAAATCCAACATTGACAAGTCTGCTAAATCTTGCCTTAACAGTTGGTGTTGTTATGCCAGTTTCCCGAGAAATTTCACGAAATGATTTACGACCATCTTTTAATAGTGATTTTAGAATAGACACATCATAATCATCTAGTTGAAGAGGCATCTATACACACACTCTTAGTTATATGGTCTATTATATTTTTACAATTGTAAAGGCCTAGAGTTATACATCTGTACTTCTATTAAGTAGATACAAGATATGGCAAAAGATCCTGTTTGTGGTATGTTTGTAGAAGAAAAACCCAATTCCATAAGGTATTCCAAGGACGGAAGAGAGTATTACTTTTGCAGTAAGCAATGCCTAGAGGAGTTTACTCAGCCTGAAAAAGAACTAAGAAAACTAAAGATGTATGTTGCTATAAGCATCGCACTAACAATACCTTTAGTAATTTTTAGTTTACCTCATATGTTTCCTGCACAATTTGGCGCTCTCTTTTCTATGGATATCATGCACTATAGTAATTATATAATGCTAGCATTAGCTACTCCGTTACAATTCTGGATAGGATGGCGTTTCTACAGAGGATTATGGGACGGAATTAAGGCAAAAGCATCTAATATGGATACACTTATTGCAATAGGAACAACTGCGGCTTATTTGTATAGTACAATAGTTACTGTAGCTCCTGGATATTTCCCATTTGAATCAGTATATTTTGAAACGGCAGCAATTATTATCACCTTAATTCTAGTCGGAAGATTACTTGAGACAAGAACTAAAGAGAAAGCCTCTAATGCTGTAAGGAAATTGTTGGATCTTCCATAAGACCGGGAGAAAGAATTCCAACGGATGGAATTGTAATTGAAGGCTCATCTTCTATTGACGAATCAGCCGTAACCGGCGAAAGCATACCAGTAGATAAGAAAAAGGAAGATGAAGTCATAGGAGCTACAATTAACAAGAGCGGCCTACTTAAAGTCAAAGCTACAAAAGTTGGACAGGATACTGTGCTTTCACAGATTATCACGCTAGTTGAGGAAGCAAGGACAGGAAAAGCTCAAATGCAAAGGTTAGTAGACCAAGTTGCTAAATACTTTGTCCCAGCAGTTTTAGCAATAGCAGTAGGAGTAGGACTTGGATGGTATTTTATTGGTGATATAGGAGTGACATTTTCACTTTTGGCTTTTGTATCTGTAATAATCATTGCATGTCCATGTGCTCTTGGTATTGCAACGCCAGCAGCATTAATGATGGGTGCTGGAAAGGGAGCTGAAAATGGTATTCTATTTAAAGGAGGAGAACATTTGGAAATTGCAAAGAAAGTAAAGACAATAGTATTTGATAAAACCGGTACTTTGACAAAAGGTAAGCCATCTGTAACTGATGTAATTGATCTCTCTGATGGAATAATAGGTGAAAATGAGTTGCTTAGACTTGCTGCAATTGCAGAATCAGGATCAGAGCATCCTTTAGGTCAAGCAGTTGTTAATAATGCTAAAGAAAAAGGAATTGCTGTAGTCTCAAATCCAGATTCATTTGAAGCTGTATCCGGTCATGGTCTGAAAGCAACATACGCAGATCATGTAGTTCTCATTGGAAATAGAAAACTAATGGATGATAACCATATTCCAGTTACTGAAAGCATAGATAATACTCTCAAACAGCTTGAAATTCAGGGAAAAACGGCTACTCTTGTTGCAATTGATAATAAACTGTCAGGAATAATTGCACTTGCAGATACTATAAAAGATAATGCTAAGGAAGCCATAGACATACTTACCAAATCAATGGGAATAGAGGTTATAATGTTGACAGGAGATAATGAAAGAACAGCCAAAGCAGTTGCATCTAAACTTGGTATTAGTAGAGTCATAGCACAAGTACTACCACAACAAAAAGAACAAATAATCTCTAAACTAAAGGATGAGGAAAAAAAGGTAGTTGCAATGGTAGGTGATGGAATTAATGATGCACCAGCATTAGCAAGAGCTGATTTGGGAATTGCAATAGGTTCCGGTACGGATGTTGCCAAAGAGACTGGAGGAATTATATTGATAAAAGATGATCTAAGAGATGTTGTTACAGCACTTGATCTCGGAAGAAAGACAGTATCAAAGATAAAACAAAATCTCTTTTGGGCATTTGCATATAATACTGGATTAATTCCGATGGCTTCCTATGCTAGCAGGTCTTGCAATGGCAATGAGCTCTGTTACAGTAGTTGGAAACTCAATATTACTTGGAAGATACAAACCAAGATTTGCAAGTATAAAGCCAAAGAAGGGAGAACAAATCTATACCAATGATGATTTCAAAGAAGCATATTCGTTACAGCCAACTACTAGATAATTATAGGCAATTAAAATAAGACGAGGTAGAGATACAAAATGATAATACTGCTACTACTATTGCAGCCAACTATATATTATCTAGTATTTACTGTCCTAACAAACTTGTAGCCAGACCTTTCTAATCTATTTTTTATCTCTTCTTTAGTTATGAGCAATGGATCGAATTCTACTATGACATTATCTGTCATATAATCAATGTCAATTTTCTTTACAGCTTCTTCACCTCTTAATTGTTTTTCTACAATCGGTTTGCAGGTAGTACAATACATTCCAACTACCTTAAATAAGGCTTTCTTTGTTTTCAATTTCATATACCGCTTATAGATCTATTTTTTATAATAAAATGGATCTGATCTCTTTTTTGATAGATTAGTTGTTATCAAATAGAGAAATACCTATACTCTCTCTACTACCTCCACCAGCCCCTATTTCATACATGTACAATGGGTGGAGGTATTTTCATGAGCAATAGCAATACCTCTACTACATGTTAATACCTTCCTAATTCGGTCAATTCATTCTATGGGTGGAGACACACTGCAGTCATGAGTTGAGATATAGACTTGTAATACCTCCACTAAAAGAAGTCCAAATATTGCTCCTTTTGACAAAATAAGCAAAAGTGGTGATAGTGGAGGTATTTTCTGATTTGTATGCTACGACTGTTACTTTTATTTGCTCTCTCTAGCAGGTTTGACTGCTATTCTATAATTGTAAAATTTTAAATGTGCTGAAACTTTAGTACATTTTGAAGTGTTACTATAAAGAGGAAAGTCGATGGTAATAATGATATATTTAAGTATCATAGATGAAAGCAAATGGTATCAGAAACATTCCCTTTTTAAATATTGATCAGTTATAGTATAAGAAATATATTTGCAGATAACAGAAGACAGAAAAAGGCGGGAGACAGACCTATATTTTAACCAGCACAAATCTTATGCCGAAATTGCACAAAGTACAATATATTCCGACTCCTTTGAACAAAGCATTTTGTGTTTTCATAGTCTCTTTTGCTGTATATCTCTTTACTAATAGATTTATTTCCTCTTTAACAAAAAAAGGGTACCGTCGTTATTCCAATATCGCTATCTGCCTTGCTGGATGTATTTCGTTCCATCCAGGATATCCATCAGGATCATCGGTTACCCATGCACCAACAACTCTAACTTTGTCACCTTCGTCTGGAATTTCAATCATGCTAAAGTCTTGGTCTTTTGGATTAATTTCTATTACAAGCATTCCATTTGACTTATCGTCATCTTCTTCATTTAGAAGATATTTATACTCATCTCCAACCTCTAAAAGGTACTTCAAGTCTCCATCATGTTGTCGTCCTTCATCATTCTCGATTGTTCCAATTATCTCTTCGCATCTAGATAGTAAATCGTATCTGCCTGGATCATGATTATCAGCAATAACGTTGCCTTTTCTACATACTTTTTGACCATTAATGGTAGAGGATGCTATGTTTGCATGATCATCGTATTTTCCTTCTTTTCCACTTTTGTTTAATGATAACTATTCGTCGGCGTCGTCGTCGTCATCCTGGATAATTACTGTATCTTTGGTTTCTTACTGTTGTTGGGGATTATTTACGACTTCAGCTAATGCTAGATGATCAGCAGAGAGATACCACCTATGCATATTGTTGTTAATGTTAAAGCAGCCAAACTAGCAAAAGTTATTACTGTTAATATTAAATCTCTAGACAACGCAGATTATTACGATATTCCTCTTACAATATAAGATTTGATTAACAAAATTACTCAATATTAATTAATCAAATCTTTTGAAGAGTTAAAATAAAGATATTGAAATTGTTGTAGCATAGCTCATAGTCTAAAGCAGGTTAGGATGGAGAATATTTTACCTCAATAATCTGCCGCTGCTGTTGGTGATTAGCATTATCCACTCAATATAACCATTTACTACTTCTTTATTATATCTGTAGAATTACTCATTGTAGAAAGAAAGAAAGATCTAGGTTGTAGAAGGAACTATTCTGAATATTTCTCCAAGACCAATCGAAACAACATAGAGATACCCGTCGGGTCCGACTTCTACATCTGTAATTGCCCCAAAGCCTTTTCCAAATAATGCTTTTGATAGTAGTAGTTTATTTTCTTCTTCTTCATCATCAGTACTTGCTGCTATGTTACTGATAATATTATTATCAGCATCATCAGCATTTAATGGAGCATCAAGAACCAATGCTGACCTGTCTTGGTCCAAATCAAAATGATAAAGATTTCCATTATGAAAATCACCTACAAACATATCATTTTGATACTGTTTACCTATTTTATCAGAGCCAAGAAACTTGATTGCAGTAGGACCGACAACATTTTCCCATATAAACTCAGGAGCACTATATTTTCCCTTTCCACCAAAGTCTGCTAAGCCATCCAAAGGATTTAGCTCAACATCATCCTCCTTACCTCCCTTTACTTTCCATATACCCTGCACATCTTTCCATCCGCTGTTAAATCCTGGTTCAATAAGGTTAATCTCATCACCAAAGCTAGGACCATTTTCTGTATCC
>JAJNBK010000231.1 GCA_021155845.1 Nitrososphaeraceae archaeon | reverse complement strand
TTGTAACTTCATATATTGATACAATATTTTTGCTTTGTATTTACTTATTCGTCGTCTCAAGGAAACAATTGATCTTTTTAGAATGACTTCAAAAGAAAGATCTATTAGTATTTTCAGTTAAAACCCAAAGTAATTGCTAAAATTGCTCAAAGCAGTAGTGTTACTAATCTATGTAATCAACAACCAGATATTTATTCTTCCCATGTGTAAGAAGCATAATTGTATATCTAAATGAAAGATCCTAGATACAAAGACAAAGCAAAATCCGATGTTAGACAAAGTATTTTTCCATTATTCTTGACATTTTTAACTGGATAACATCCTTATCATTTAATGTTTCAGGATGTTTTTCCTTTAGGTGTTTTAATATGAATCTTACATCATCTCCACATAGTTTACATTTTGCTTTTCCAAACATAATAATACATTTAGTATTAATTATCTCTGATTGTAAACTTTTATGTTGATATCAATTAAAAGAGAGAATTAAGAATAAAAAGAGGTAATATGATCGCTTTGAAATTTTGTTATTTTAAGTAGAGTGTAAAATATAACTACTTCTCTATAACTTGATGTTGCTTCTTGAGTATTCGATGTTTTAGCATAAGTTTGTAATTATCTGAATACATACTTATATTGCTTTTATCCCTTAAGAGTTGCATCATTACTATGGCATTTTGTGCTGATGCTTTAACTGCTTATTGTGGAGAAAAGTTCTTTGCAAGTTGGAAAGTTAGACAAAATGCTCTGGTTACTGATTAGATGGTATCCTCTGCTTAATTTCTGTTCTTCTTCATCATCACCATTACGTTAATTGTTTGTGATCTCACTCTTACGATATAAGCTCTGATTAACTAAGTTAATCTAGATTAATTAATTACAGCTTCTTAAACACAGGCCAAAGATAAATTGTTAAAAGATAAATTGTTGGTACCTGTTAACAACAGAAAATTATTTAGTGCTATTGCATCAATTATTATTGTTCTTGTAATACTTGATTTGTTAACGACACGTCAGGTCTTGCCGTATGGAACAGTAACTACCAGTATTATGGAAATCATACTCTTTGTACTGACTGTTGTAGTTGGATATGGAATAGGATCTTGGATTCTTTTAGCATATACTAAGAAAATAAGTACAGGTCTTAGAACCAAATCACCTTTCGTTAGGATAATGGATTTGGCTGTAACGATAACTCAATTTTCTTTGTTTGGAATTTTGCTATTTGTGATATATAATAACAGCGTCAACTGCCATGATTATTTTAATTTATGTAATAGCAACAGGATTGCAAGTACTTCAGTTTATGCAATTAGTTCTATCGCAGCAACCATTATTATGGGACTAATCAGCTTTAAATTCTTTTCATGGTACAAAGTAAACAATAGAAATTTCATAGTCTTGTTTTATGGTTTAGCAGCAGCAGCACTAGCTATATCTATAGCAGGAGATGCTTTTGACAAATTACTGCTAATACAAGTAGTAGTAGAAGAAACATCACCACCAGGAGCAGTTCCACAGGCCTCTTTCATCTATGAGACATTTGAAAAATACCATGGTGAAATCCAATACAAAGTTGTAAATCCTCATACTACAACATTATATGTCGTACCAACTTCAAATTTAAACCTCTATAACCAAATTATCTATTGGACTTCTCTTGCTCCGTATATATTAACATGGGCCGGTACCGCCCTACTTTTAGCTTACTATTATAAAAGAAAGATAGGCAAGCTTAACTTTACATTTTGGGTTATCATCTCTGTTCCTTTAATATTATATCTTGTGGGAAGTGGTTTAATATTCTCATTGCCATCAGATATACCATATCGATTTTATTTTAGACTTTTGTTTAGAGCTGGTACTATAGGAAGTAGTGTTCTATTTGGTCTTGCATTTTTTATCACATCAAGAAAGTTAACTGCTACTAAAGTAAAAGATTATCTAATGATTTCTGCAATGGGTATCATAATAATTGGCATTGCAAATGAGATTTCTGCTTTACAGCAGACATATGGAGCGGCTGCTCATTCATTAGTATTGTTAGCTTCCTATTTGTTTAGTATAGGATTATATTCTTCGGCACTATCTGTATCTCAAGATATAAAGTTACGCCAATCTCTTAGAAAATCTGTTGAACAGCAATCAACATTGTTAGACAAGATTGGAGCATCTGAGATGGAGCAAGAAATACGGAAAAAGGTTATTAAGGTAATGAGTGACCTGTCATACCAAACAGAAGAGAAGACTGGAATTCAAACATCCATTGAAGAACAAGATATCCAGCAATATTTGAATAAAGCAATAGCAGAGGTCAAAGGGAAAAGACGTTCTTCTTAAGTCTTCTATAATTTAGACGTTCAGAGTTAGCGGACTATGCTCTAACAAGTCGAAAAGCTGCTGCAACTGTCATTTTTGCTTGGCTTGCTAGCTTTTCTCTTAAACTTCTTCTTATCATTTGGAATCAAGATAGGAATAAATGAAGAATCAAGAATGATGATAATGCCTATTTTGCAATCTATATCTGATTCGTCCATATCCCATCCACAATATTTACATATTCTCTTCTTCTTTTTCATTTTTTGCCAGCAGTATAACTATGTCCTTTGTCACTATCTACCTTAATTCAAACTGCTCTAATGTTTTTGTTATTTGTCTCACTTTTATACCAGCAATAAAAGAATTTCCTGTCTAATAAATAATTGATGCCGTTTGCGGATAAGATTACCATTATGTTACCACATATAGGAAATCAAGAATATTTTGTATTGCTGCGCTTAGTTTCTAAAGCAGATCTTTGGAAATATCTTCTTTTTCTCACCTATCGAGAAGCAGACTATTTTGACCTAGTAGTGCCAGAGTTCAAAAAAAGCCTGTATGAAGATGCTATAACTATGTACATCGTAAAATAGGAGTGGAAATTAAACGAGTTGTTTGTATATACTATTTTTTGTTTAACTAATTATAAAACGGGTAAAGTAAAACATGGGGTAGTTGTGAAATAGCCTCTGACTAGCATTTATTAGTATTATAGAGAAAACAGATACATGCAAAAAGAATAAAGTATTTGATATCCATTTGATAATCCCCTTCTCATACTTATTCTTCTTCTTATTATTATTCAAATTCTCTAGGCTCCTTCACCTTCACTTCGTGTTCATTTTCACTCCATTCAACTTTCTGGCTCAATATGTGCTGGTGATTCTGACGCTACTATCATAGAATAATCGTCACTTTATACATTTAATCTCCGAGACCTTATTTGCTTAACAGCTTGCCTTACTACGAATTAGTTTGTGTAATGGTATTTTTGTTGTAGCAAGATATCTCCTCCCTCTTCTTGTTATGGTAAAATAGTAGGTAGAGTATATTGTACTTGTAGCCTTGACAGGCTCCAAGTTCAATGTTGTGAGCCTTGTTATTGCTCTCTTAATAATTGCTATAATGGCTACTTATCTGATTTTTCCTAACCACATACATACAATTTCGACAAATATTCTAAATCATAGCTGCAATTACTAATATGCTATTATGACATATTTATCTCATTTAGTTAGCTATTCGTCACTACTTGTCATAAAGTTACAATGTTTTACTCCCTTTCCATTAAACTCAAACTCTGAAGAGTAACATTCTCCTTGTCCCATACATCTTATTGTTCCGTCTATACTTGCAGGGAGTTCATCAGATCCACAATCTTCATCATCATCTGATGATGATGATGAACTTGCTTCGTCCGTGCTTGCATATGCTACTTGAGGTATAAACATTGCTATTGTCGATATCCCAGTAATGATAGTAGCTGCTGTCAGTAATATTACAAAGTGTTGTAGGATTTTTTCCATAATATCAATTGACACATCGTATATAGATAGATATGCAGTCTATCTTATAGTAGATTTCTTGTCGTCACTTCTAGAGTGACATCAGTTAGGTTCCACTTCTGAAAGAGCGCATAATAAAATTTCAAAGATAATTGTAGTAACATAGGCTAGATTTAAGGAATAGAAGAAAAGACAAAGAGATTAAGACAAAATTGTTTGTCAAGTTACAAAAATTATGGAAAGCCTTTTCAAAAAAATAATAGAGATGTTATAATGACACTATGACCTTTTTTCTGGCGTCACATCCAAACTTCTTGTTTTTCTATGCTTGAGAAGTATTATTCCCGTTATTACTATGTATACTATCTGTACTATCTCTGTTAGATATCCTATATTATTATTCTGTAATGCCTGTCCTGTCATTGGATTTGGAATTCGTGAGATTGCTAATAAAATTACCAATGCTACAGTTCCATGAATGGTCCTATCATTGCAAGATGCAATATTCCAGCCAGTAGAGTAGTTGATGCTGCTAAGATTGTTAAATATTGCATTTTTTTATCTGACATAGGGTGTATTTTACTACTCAATTGTAAACTCCTCCATTGTGTCTTATAACAGGAGAAGCAATAGTGTTGTCAAACATTACAAATGTTACTACTCTTGTTAAACGTTTCATGGTTTTGGTTTTATCTCTTGTCATCATTAATGTTCGATAAGAGATTCAATAGACTATATTTAAAGTGATTTGATAATGTCTATAAGATAGAATCTTATTAATAATGTAATGCTTCTGATAGCATTCTCTTCTTAAAATCGAAATTATAGTGAATTATCTTATTAAATAATATAGTAACCTAGTAGTTTCTACAAACAACAGAATCATTATGATTATTTATCTAAAATAAATATATAAATATATAAGTATATATATATGTAGTTAGTTTATTTTTTATTTTCATCTTCAGAACAGTCATCTCTATAAATATATCTGAATTAAAGATAGATGCAAATATGAACAACTCAACTACTCGGTAATTGCGCAGTCTTTCCAAGAGTAGTAATAACACATTCTTTGTTATCCTATGTTCGGTTTAACTGTTATTATCTGCTTATGAAAATATTTGCTAATAATCTAAAATCATATTAGACATTCTTGATCAGCAACTTTAATCAACTAATTTTTCTGGTCATTGTTCTATTGATTGGTAACCTTTTCTAGCTCTATGCTATAGCTTACCCTGTATTATAGCTTAATATTTGAGATCAAATGAAAAAGGGTTCTTTAATCATTCTACTTTTTTTGAATATAAAGAGAAACTTATGATGTATCCCAATCATAGTCTTATTGTTAAGTAAACAAGCCTAATTCTACTTCTTTTGGCTTTATCATAGTTACTATTATTACCAATTGGAGGTAATGCATTATATCTCTATATATATATATATATAATAAATATAATATATCTATCCTAAAGTCTATTCTAGAAAGAAAAATAACTAAAAAAAAGTTGATATTTGCTGATTTACTTCTTTTGGACTAGTAACAAAGAGACCTTCTTTTTTGCTATTTGAGAAGGTTCGTCCTAATGTTATCTAATCGTCGTCGTCTTTGTCATAGTCACCTATCTTACAGTATAGTTTTAGTGCATCAGATTTTTCGAAGTTGTCATAATCATCGTCGTAGTAATCATCGTCGTAGTAATCATCTTTATCAAAGTGAGCTATTTTGCAATAGAGTGTTGCTTTCACGTATTCATCATCATCATCATCGTCAGCGAACACTGGCATTGCTATATTGCCTATTGCTCCAATTGCAAACAAAGCCACTGTAGATAGAAGACCTAATACAATTGTATTTTTCATCGAATCGACGATGAAACATTGACGTTATATAACTGTGATGTTGTATTTATCATAGATTTGTATTCTTTATTTCCTATATGAGGTAACATAATCCTTATCTTATCCACAAAATAGACATTACATTATTATGTCATAATACAGGTTCAGTTGAAGCGACTCGACATATAACAGCGATATTATAACCTTCACAATGTCACAGTATTACAATATTCTCCCAGAGAATCATACAACATATTAGAAGAATTATCTTTTAAACAAAGCAAAGCCACATGTTTTCAGACTTCATTAAATTGCATGATTTTTGACTCTTTGTACAACTATGGAAAAATTAAATTTATGTCATTAAATATTAAAGTTTAAATTATAAAATTTTATTATTGTATAATAATAATTTTAATATTGCAAATAGCATGAAAAATAATTATCATTGCAAGTATATTTAAGAGGAGCAGTAGCACTGATACAACATAAGCATAATACAGCAAGACAAAGTGTAATCACAAAAAATGTAAGTCAAGATACAGAAAGCAAATCTGAAATAAATAATTAAATGAATAAAAATTTTTATCTAATTTTTGATAGTGCTAGAAAATGGTGGGAGAGAAGAGAAAGCATAAGCAGTCAATCAGCCTTTATCCATATCCCTCTCTATCTTTTTTCCTCTATTATATATCTTCTATCTATGGGAAGTTGATGGTTATTCTTTCTCCATTAAACTTGGTAAAATTGAAAGCACCACTCTCTGGAAATCCCCTACTTCGCTGCTCGAGAAGCTCGATTGCAACCTTTTCACCAAGCAACATGGATTGCTCAGAGTCGGTGCGATAGTGAACACCTGCCATATTTCGACCAATGGCAACATTCCAAGCCAGCTTGTTTAGCTCCCCACCTACTGTTAATTCATCTTTGCCCGAGCCTGTGTAGGGCACAAGCTCTTTACCATCTCTACTTGCAACATAAGTGTTTGGCAGAACATATGTCTCGTCAAAGAATGCTTTTAGGACCGTTGCCTGAGCACCTACAGCAGTAGAATGTCCCCCACCATAAGAGGGATGAGGTGGAGCTCCTTCAGCAAATCCCAGTGGCAGCAGAAATGAATCTCTTCTCTTAAATTCTGGCCTATCAAAGACATTAGATTCGAGTATATCACGATGAATTGGGTATTCTGCTTGACCAGTCTTTTGAATATGAATACGTGCTCCAAATTCCTCAGGCCGCAGTCTTCTATGTACATAATACTTTTGGAACCATACTGCCCGGAGTGCAAGAAGTGTCACCTCTGTGAGAAAGGCGAGGGGATGAAAAGGTCCAAAGTTGAAAAACGCTTCTTGTGTGCGTGAACCTTGATATGGATTTGATGGATCAAATGGAGCACTCCCTCCAAAGAGAACAGCCGCTGGATCAGGTACTACTCTCATACAAGGAACTGTCTGATGTATCAAGATCAAGCAAGCGATTGTGAATTCCTGGGAAGGAACATCGTCATAATGAACCCAATTGGCCAAATCTCGTGGATAACGTATAAATCGAGGCGTGTTATCCCAGTCTTGAGAACAAAACATACCACTTCTCGGATCGTGGCCATTTTCTACTCTGAGCCATTCCTTGAAGTCAGTTAGATCCAAAAGGTGGAATCGGGGTTCCCTGGAGCGCAAACTGAGAAACAAAAGGTCCCGTTAATACTCCTGGAAAATCAACACGGAAAATGTTATCTGGAGTGACTTTCCGAAGTCGTGAAATACCAGGGAAACCGTCAAGTGATGACAAGTCCTCTGCTGCTTGAGCAATAGTGTTATTGCTATCAAAATCACCAAAATACACATCCCGCGTCACTGCCTCCCAGTAATTTTCAGCTATGTCAGCTGCACCTTCAGGCGAATCAATTCTAGGAGGAGGTGGCATGAATAATCCAAAAGGATCTGGACCTTCTGTAGGAAGAGTTAATCCTGCTGTAGGATTAAATAATCTCAAGTGGGGTTCCTCAAAAGTTCCAAGCTCGACTTTTTCCCACTCTTCAAATGTCCCAGCCTCCGCTGCTCTGAGAAAGGTTCTATATGAGTCTTTATCTGGCTCACCTAATTTGTTGTGACGTAACGCTTTGCTGTAATTAGCAATATAGGGATAATCCTCTTCCTCACCATTGTTTGGATGATCAGGCCATTCTATGCCATAGGTTCTTTCAGCAAGTTCTTTGCGGAACTCAAAGCCTAGGTCTTTACGCTCTGATTCACTCATTGGAAGTCTTATTGAAGAGCCCCCATTTCCATTACCACCGCCGCCATCTGCAAAGGCAAACTGTTTGTTATTACTATTTTTTATATTAAAAAAACCCATTCCACCGAGCGCAAGACCTGTACCACCCCAAAACATGGCCTTCAAA
>JAJNBK010000230.1 GCA_021155845.1 Nitrososphaeraceae archaeon | reverse complement strand
TTCAATTACGATTATCATTTCTACCAAACTCAAAAGTAGTGAAGGATTCAATGTGATTGTTAATGGTATATTTCTTTTCTTTGCATTTGCTAGCTCGGCATTTTATCCATCAGACGGAGTACCCGAACCATTACACACTGCATTTTATATTAACCCGTTGACATACATAGTGGACATTACAAGGGCAGGGATCTTCTCACAGATTAGTATCTTTACGACTATTGAAGTTGTTGTAATGGCTGCTCTTTCCGCAGGAGCATTTCTGATGGCGACTTTGTCGATGATGAAACTGAAAATCTAAAATCTAGGTTGGCATACCACTATGCTTCTTTTCCGTAATTTACTATAGTTAGGAATACATCTTCTAGAGACGGAGGAGTTATAGTTATACTTTCAATCTGTATGCCATTGTTTGAAAGTAATTCCATTATTTTAACTATTATTTCCTGGGCATTAATAGCGCCTATACAGATAGTATTTGTTTCGGGAATATTAATATGTGAATTATTGGCAACTCTATTTACTAAATGCAAAATCGATCTAGCTGGAATGTTTTTTAACTTAATTTCAATAGTCTTAATGCCTCCGTACTTTTGTTTTAACCCGGCTGGTGTATCAAAGGCAAGTATCTTACCTTTGTTTATTATAGCAATTTCGTCGCAAAGATACTCTGCTTCTTCCATAATATGTGTAGTAAAGAAAACAGTTAGGCCAGCTTTTACTTGCTTTTTTATATAGTCTAACAGCATTCTTCTAGCAGATGGGTCCAGGCCTACTGTTGGCTCGTCAAGAAAAAGCAAGTCCATTTCATGCATAAATTCACGCGCAACTTGCACTCTTCTCCTTTGACCAATTGAAAGTTCATCATTCTTTATATTTCTGAGACTCTCTAAATCAAAGGCATGTAAAAGCTCTCTCAATTTATCCTTTCGTTTTTCGCTTGCAAGACCCCATAATAAACCGTAAAGGTCGAGAGATCGTTCTACCGTTAAGTTTGCCTCAAAGCTAGGTTGTTGCAAGACGACTCCAATTCGTTTTCGAACTTCTGATGAATGTTTCACAATGTCTTTACCAAAGAGATATACTTTTCCTGATGATGGACGAATAAGAGTAGTCAGTACTTTTATTGTAGTAGTCTTACCTGCACCATTAGGCCCAAGAAAGCCAAACACCTTTCCATATTCGACATCAAGAGAAATTCCATTTATAGCACGTATATCTTTATTGTAATATTTCCGGAGTTCATGCACAGAAATGCAATGTTGATCTCCAATCAAAATTGTATATCCTATTTTGCATGTCTAATTTTTGTGTTTATTATTAATGATCATTGTCAAAACATATAGGCAAGTTATTTATTGATAGTAATAATAAGAGGAGGTTTGCCCGCTTTGTCTGCTGATTTTCAAAAGATGGTTGAAGTATTGCTGAGTCAGAAACCAGAAATCAGCGCTGAACAGATTAGAGATATGATTGATGAAAAGAAGCGTAAGATTGGCGCCGGTTATCTGACGGATCAAGGAGCGTTATTCCTAGTTGCTGCTGATTTGGGTATTTCTTTTGAAAATATTCCGAAATCACAATCTGGCATTAAGGAGCTTTACATTGGTGCAAAAGATGTCACCGTTACAGCGAGAATAATGAATATTTATCCTATTCGTAAATTTACAAAAAAGGATACAAATGAAGAATCCAGAAATCGAACCTTAACTATCTATGATAAGGATTCAAGTGTGAAAGTAAAACTATGGGATAATCAAACTAGTATACCCGATGAAATAGGCTTAAAACCAGGGGACCTTGTAAAGATTTCACAAGGCTATGTCAAATCAGGCCTCGATGGGAGGCCAACAATTAATCTGGGTTCTAATGGTATTATCGAAAAGTTAAGTGATGGCGATAGCCCTATTCCGAATATTGATACTAAATTGACCACAGTTGATGATGTAAGAGAACCCCAAGATAATGTTGTTATTGTTGGTAAGGTTAAATCCAATCCGAGAATCTCAGAATTTACTAATATCCGAGGTCAACAAAATAAGTCACTTCAAATGCAGATCTCTAATGAAGACGGTTCTCGTACATTACGTGTTGTTATTTGGAATGTTGAAGAAGAAAGGATTCCAAAGGTGTTTAACACTGGTGCGAGAGTTAAATTCATTGGAGTAAAAATAAAACAAGGTAATCCACAATATGGCCAAGGCGATTTTGAAATTCATGGTGACGAAGGAACATCACTAGAATTTTTTGGAGCACAAGAGGAAATTGAAGTTATGCCTTTGCGGATACTATCAATAGGAAGAGAGAGTGGGAGAGGTAACGTTAACTGCCTGGCAATCGACAGAGGTGGTAAATTCGTATATCTCGCTGTTGATAGTACCCTGATGAATGAAGAAATGACTTCTGAAGTGATGATTGAATGTGTTCCTAGTAGAATCTTTGGCACTAGCATTACTCTTTCTAAAGATGAGTCCTATATTAGAATAATAGAGGATGACCCATCTTTTCCAAAACTTGCGATGCTAGAGTCAAAGCCCGTGACTGATACATTACTAGGTGATGACACAGGCGAGATACGATTAATAGGTTGGCGATCTCAAAGCTCTTCAGTTAATCAGGTGAATGTAGGTGATCGGATTAAAGTAATTGGTGCCACAGCAAATAACGGGAGAGAGGGAAAAGTGGAGCTGACACTAAAGCCACATTCATCCATTGTAAAGGTAGGTTAAAAACGATATAGTGATATTATTTTTCATATTTTCTATCTATATTTATGACTATAATTAATGGCACGCTGCAAAAATATACGGATAGTTTTCACCATGAATAGCTAAAATGATTGTTACTTTGTTGTTCTCTTCAGGATAGTAACACAGAAGATCATACTATATTAAAATGAAAGACATTTAGTAAGACATCAACTGTTTTTCAGAACCAAATAAACTAGAGAAGAATTATAGTCTAAACGAAAAATTAGTTCAAATATTTTTATCCATACGATAATTTTTGGTCATACGGATGGTTTCAATTATTCCTAGAAGCAAATACAACCTACTTTAGCCTTTCTTCTATTGTAAAGATTAGCGTGTATTTGACTCTGTGGATAAAGCATATATGTACTCAATCCCAAAAACCTCGGGTAGTTACGTATTGTCTTTCAGCTTCATAGATACTTTTGTATATTTCATCCTCATCTATATAATTACGAAGAATGCGCGC
>JAJNBK010000229.1 GCA_021155845.1 Nitrososphaeraceae archaeon | reverse complement strand
TCCTCTGAAACCCTTCAATATTTGCTTTCCTCTCAGATCTTCGATCATATTAGTCGCGTCAGCATTTGTTATAGGAAGAATCCTAAATACTACATCTTTGAAAATTTCCGTGTAAATGCCACCTAGACCAACCATGATAACTGGTCCAAACTGAGAATCATTTTGCAAACCAACAATCAGTTCGATACCCTGTGGAACCATTTTTTCAAGGAGTACACCTTTAACTTCATACTGGTTTGACAGCTTCGTATATAAGTCAGTGAAAGTTTGACGAACCTCTGCTTCTGAGCTCCACCTACGTCAGTTTTGTGCAAAATTTGAGGAGAAACTATTTTTGCCACTAATGGGAATCCTAGTTCGTTTGCCTTTTTAATCGATTCATTGACATCATTAACTAAGGCATATCTTGGGACCTTTATTTCATATTCAGACAAAATCTCTTTGGCGGATTCTTCAGTTATTACTTTATCTTTACGTGAAATAATATTATCAAAGATGCCTTGAACTTTGCTCTTATCATACATCAAGTTATCTAAAGGAAATTCTGGTTCAGCTTCTAATTAACTTTGCGCGGCTATCAGTATTATTGAGATATGATCAAAGATTACAAAAACGAATATCATTTCTTTCATGTTTATCAACTTTGAACCAATCATCATTTTCTGATCATCTGTGCCAACATGAAAAATCTGATTAGTTGCGGATACGGTAATATTGGGTTCTGGTCCTCTGCCAATAACATAAATTTGATTACCGACAGCTACAAGTGCTAAAACATGCCTTGAAGATGGATCTCATTATATCTTCTTGCCAATTATTAAGAGCAAGTTAAACATCATCCACTCCTGTCCTCGAAAAATGATGGGTAAACTGAATTTTTTTCTCTTCCCATAGATAATCACTATTGTTTTAGCAAACAAAATTCTATATCATATTTTCCAAGTCATAATTTTTATTGCAAAAGCTACTTACTTGTTATTATGTTATTATTAAAGTATCAATTAGCATATGATATGAGTATATTTGACCCATCAATCTATACTGCGGCATTCCCTTACTTATTTATAGCAAGTTTTCCAATCTTCGGGATAATATTGGTAACAAAGTGGATTATTGATGACAGAAAGAACAAAAAACGCGAGATTCAGTTAAGGAACAAGGCTCATGTAAATTAATGTTCTCCAAGATCTTTTTTCAAATACTTGAGGATTGTGTCCTTTAACATTAACTTTTTCAGAAGCTCGTTTTGTCAAGTACAATGTAAAGGCGCCCAAGGCCCTCCAGAATCGTCTCTCTGGATTCATAGTATAAGAATCCAAAGCCCACTTAGCAGCCCAATGAGCATTGGGATGATGTTTCAATGTATAGCCCAAAATCAACTCTTTAGAACTAGACAGAATATAATATGCATGCTTGTAGACTTCCTCCTTTGAGGTATAATTTGCTTTAATAATTTTTAATTTACCCTGCCTCATGGACTGCAAAATATTATCAAGGTTTGTCTCTGATTCCACCGAATTTATACATCTGCCGATAGTTTGAGCAATATGTGAATCACTTCCTGCTATCGATGGTATGTTCTTATGCTTTGCGAAACTCTCTGCAACAATATTAGAAAAATGATCTATATTGTTACTGTTAAAGGATTCAATAAGATCACACAGGGATGCCATTTCGCGAATACCGTTGGTTACTGCGAAGGGATGAGCAGCGCAGGAAACTGCATCTTGTCGTTTGATTTCATCTAATGTTTCTTCAAGAGTCATTCCAGCTTTTACTTCGCTAGTCAGACCGTATGCTAAAACATGTCCTTGGTTGTCTATTGTAATTTCTTCTGCCGGATAAATCAAGATATTCTTATACTTCTCGTGGTTTTGCTGGTACTCAAGTATCTGATGATAGCCATCTAGAGTATTATGATTTGTAACAAAAAGGACTTCTATGCCTTTCTTCAAAGCTATATCTAATTGCTCTTCTATACTTACACCACAGTCAAAGGGGACTCGTACAGATCCATTACGATAGTTGGAAAAAGTATTATGACAATGTAGCTCGATTTTTAGGAAATCAGTCGTGGCTTTGTACCCTATCAGGGATACAGAGTAACCAAATATATATACTATATTAAGTGGATAAATGGATGTATTTCACTATTTCAAACTTTTGCTATAAGTGCCTCTGTTTATAGCTGAACAATGATATATCAAGAAAATATTGTTGATTATTTTTTACAAAGAGGTGTTATTAATTGATAATATAGATGGAGATGCTGTCAGTAAGAATGGTTTTCAACTTTATGTAGGTGTAGATTTTTCCATGCATTAAATACCTTACCGCACTTTTCACAAGCATATTGTTGTTTCCTGTTATAGACAGATTTTGCTGTAAGCACAGATTTATTTTCCCGATTTGTATATTGGTTTGTAATTATATGGTATTCGCTCTTTAAGTTGTATCGTACGAGTCGCTTTGGAATTCTAACCAATTGATTCTGGCTAAGCATGTTTCACTATAAGGACGTTTGGTATAAGATAATTTAAATAAAAAATTTCTTTTCATAAGTATAATTCCAAAGATATTTGTTATATCTTATAAACAGGATTTTAGTATACCGGAATATTATTTATTTATAGGCAGAAACTATAATGGCGCCGCCCATCATTGCTTTATCAAATTTCACGCTTGAAAACTTTTCGCATAGTAACGCATTTAGCTCAGAGTTTCTTGGCCATCGAATATAAGTGCCATAAAGTGTCTTAAATTTTAATCCAGACTTTCCAGCAGCAGCAAAAGCGAGTACCTTAAGAATATACTTTAGATAGAAGTTTAATTCAATTGAATCGCGTAGTGAATAACCATACATTACAACGTCGAAAACGTTATTTTGGAAAGGCAGATATTCGAAAACGCCAGAGGTAACATATTGCAGCATGTCATGACTAAAGAATTTTTTCGCATTAGTCAACATATCAAGAATGGGATCATACATGATAACTTTGGTACTGTCTCTTACCTCGCTTAATACAAGATTAGTCATATTTCCAAAACCAGAACCCGCATCTAATATCGTATCTCCTGGGAAAATACGATCCCGTATTGACTTTAGACGAAAATCGTTATCTCTGCCAAATGATATCGCCCTATTAACTTTGTCGTACTGCGGAATTATCATGCGTAATACTTCAATAACCTCCTTCCAATATACACGACCTAGACCTGACAACTTTGAATATCTTAAGGGCTAGCTTTATTATCACTTATTGTTATAGATATAGGATAGGTTATGTGCCAATTCAATCTGTTCTACAGCTTTCCTATAATTAAAAAATTAACATCAGCAATAGGAATCATACATATATAAGTTTAATATGCTTGAAATAAAAGAATTATAGTATATTAATCAAAAATTATGCTTTAGAATCAGTACATGTCATAACATTAAAATTTCTTGTTGACTAAAATTATACATCTCCTGGAACAGTAAAATAACTTGTATATAATATAGCATGGAGATATGATGAGGATATAGCCTTTTAATGGTAAACAATGCCATATATAACCAAAGTTTATATCAAGGTGCATGCTTCATATATATGTTTAAGATGGTAAATTACCGATCAAAAGATAATGATAGCAAAGGAGTCACAGATGAACAAAATATTTATGATACTATAAAAGAAAATTTTATCCGAACAGTAGATGAATGGGCAAAAATTCAGCCCCAATATTCACAATCTATTTCAAATTTGCAATTAGATTTTATTCAAACGATAAAGAACACAATTCAGAATGCTATTTCTTCGCATAAACAGATAACGGGAGGTTGGAATTTTACCGTTGCCGCGCCATATCTAGACCACTTCGCAAAACAGTCAAATGATATCACCAACAACATGATAAGAACAGCTGTCATCAACAACCAGTTAACAATCACTGCTTTTGACGCAGCAAGAGAAAATTTGAAAATCTATAATAGAACAATTGAGACAGTTACAGATTACAATAATGAGATAGCAAAAGCATGGAATTCGTTTTTCAATATGCAGCAGGATTATTTCAAATGATATGTTTTAGAATTCTCTTACTTTTAGCATGACCATTAATGGTATCATTCCGATCATCTTTTAAAATAACAAATTGCAAATAATAACATTGGATAAAATTTATATTGTTATTGAATCAACCGGGTTACCACGTTAGACTTATTCCAAAAATTGATAAATTGTGAAGACTGTGGATCCCTCTTGGTACATAGCAACTCGCTGACCCTTGACAGTATGAAAGATGTACATAAGCAATTATGTGTTATCAAAAGGAAAAAAGCTATGGCAGCAGAATCTGCTAAAGCTGTTGTACCACCGAAACCAGCTTCAGTAACTGCAAAGCCATCTGTCTCTCCTAGCTCTCTACCTTCACCCACATCAGCTTCGATCCCTTCTCCCCCTGCGCCTGTAGCTCCTACAGTAGGAGGTAGTACTACTAGTAGTGCTAACACATGCACCAGGACAGCTTGGAATATGGGGAAATGAAGTATGCGTTGACTTTGATATATGCATAGCAGATGGAGCATGTATTGAGGCCTGTCCAGTCAATGTATATGAATGGCTAGATACTCCAGGACATCCAGCATCGGAAAAGAAACCTTTCATGATTAGAGAAAAGGATTGCATATTTTGTATGGCATGCGAGAATGTGTGCCCTCCTCAAGCAGTCAAAATATTCCAAAAAGGTCAATAATTATAATATACTTGTTTCTCTAATTTTTTTGTTCTTTGCTTTAGGAACTAAGAATATTCATATAATAGGAATATAAAATTATTGCTATTATTATTGAAAAAATTATTAGTATCTATGCAGAAATTTGAGCTTGATTCTTTTGGATTGTCAATCTCTTTTACAACATCTTAACCATATCATATGTATTTACTCTATTTGTATAAATCTTCGATTTTCGTAGAATACAAAGCAATGGAAATGAAATATAATGTGGTAGCAACTGGTGGAACATTTGATGAGATACATGTTGGTCATTTGGCTTTGCTTACAAAAGCTTTTGAAATAGGAAAGAAAGTAATTATTGGAGTTTCTAGCGATGCTTTCGCAAAAAGAACTAAAGGCAATAACACTCTACATCATAATTATGAGGAACGAATAAGTAACCTAAAAGAAAAAATTGAAGAGAAGTTTGGCAATGTCACTTATGAAATTACTAAGCTCGATGATGTGTATGGTCCAACAGTAATTTATGGAGATGTAGAAGCTATTGTATCGAGCAGTGAAACAGCAATAAAGGGAGACCTTATAAATGATATACGTTCGAGAAATGGTCTAAAACCTCTTAACATTATTATCATTAATATGATACGAGCAGAAGACGGCTATCCCATTTCTTCTACAAGAATACGAAATGGTGAAATTGATTCCTTTGGCAAATTGTTAAAGACAAATTAAAGAAGGATCAATCATTTTTGATTAATGGCGTTTTATCATAATTTGACGCAGCGTATATTTATATAAATATGAGTACTTTTAACCATGATCCATTCGAATTCAGCCTCACTCAAATCAGCACGACGATAAAGAATCTCAAAGAGGGACTAGACCCTGAGAATCTTGCTTATTGGTATAAAAGAATAGAAGATCAAGCAATCGAAATTGTTCCCCCTCACTTAAAAAAGAAAATTCACTTCCAACAAGACAGAGTTCTTTGGATGAAATTTAAGATAGATATATCAAAACGCGCTGTACCCTATGTGATACAAGTAATTGAAGAATATATTCCAATAATGCCTTATTCTACAGGTCTGTATTTTCAAAAGGTTCAGCATATGCTGATGGATGAAATGAATAAAGATCTATGCTAAAAATCAGGTGCAATGATGAGAATTCAAAACCTGAATTTGAAGGCATAAGTATACATGCTTCTCTCCAATTAAAATGTGTATTAGCATTCCGAAACAATAATTTCAGTGACATAGTTTTCAAATTTACTTCCTATTACTGATTTTTTTTCTTTTGATACTTCTTCTATCAA
>JAJNBK010000228.1 GCA_021155845.1 Nitrososphaeraceae archaeon | reverse complement strand
GCAATTACAAAATGCAAGTCAAGGTGTAGTATACAATGGAACAGTTACTTTCAATTCATCAAAACCCGTAGATATTATAGCATATGATGATGTAACAGGCCAACAACAACAAAACGTTAGTGCTACTGCAAATGTTTGGGATGTGAATGGAAACAAATATGCTCCAAAAACACTTATGAAAAATGTAACTGAAGGAACTGTAAACTTTCAGGGTGCTGGCATCTTAATGCATTCTACATCAAGTCAACCATACAACGTTACTTTCACTATAAATGCAGCTCCTATCAAACAATAAAAGTCAATGAATCAATCATATATCTACTCCACTAACATTCTTTTAATTTTCTTTAGTTAATCATACACAATCCTGTATGTTACTTTCAAATAAAATATGATTATTGGTGTCGTTTCTTCTCCTTGTATTCAACAGCAATATAAGAACAAGTATAATTAGCCGGTTCGGTACTATAGGGTCACGCATTTAGAAAAGACTCATAATTCTAGATTAGATTTTTCTTTTATATCAAGATGCGTAGTTCCATAATTGTTCTATCACTTTGGTTTAGGACAGACAAAATCTGTTTCTTCCCATAAAAAGTACGAGATTAAATCTGATAAATTGTAATAGTGAGTATAATAAAAGAAAGAAAGGAAATAGAACACAAGATGGCAATTTCTGTAAAAACCTGTCTATAATACTTGACTACATTATCCGGGTGCTATAGTAATAGTCAATAAAAGAAAGGAAGAGAATGAGATTGATGCTGTTGTTGTATTATCGTTGTTGTTTTTGCCGCAACTGCTTTGATTCTTCTTCTTGATGCATAGCGCCGCCAAGCACTAATAATGAAAACCCAACAACACCTATAGCCATAAACACCATTTCAGCATATAATGGAGATATTAATCCAAAGAAAATAGGCTCTGGGCGTTGAGTTGTTGGATCTAACTCTTGTTGCTCTGCCTCATTTATTACAATAGAACCAAAAGGAATAGCACCCATAAATCCAATCGCTAACATAATAGCACCACTGATTATCAGGAGTCTCTTTTTCATGGTATATGCTACCATGATAGCACCAAGTGCAGCTTCTTTTTTCATAATAATAGGCCAAAAGATATAGAGCTGATATACTACATAAAACTTGCGATGTTTATCTGATAAATACTATTTTAGTAAAAAGTTTCTGTTTCAGAAATATGCATATGCATGTTTATTGTACTCAAATAAATAATCAAGATAATGCAAGGCTAGGTATCCTGCTATAATAGCATTCCTGATAAATCTTGAAAATGGTGTTGTGTTCATAGCTCATATGCATTAATACATCACAATACATGACAATATAATTGACTAAAGCGTATCTGGGAAAATAAAGAGAGATAAAGTTTGCGAGAACATCAGCCAACAATATATATATATATATTTTAAATTAGATGGAAAAACTAAGTAATTCTTATTCTTATTGCTCTCAGGTATGAAATAGAGTCATTTTCAGCACCTATCATAAGTACGTAATCTCCTGGCTTTAAATCTGCTGAAGGTATAAAGGTAAATAAAACCTCTCGTTCTTCTCCTGCATCCATTGAAATTGATTGCTCCGTAAAATATCCTGTAGAATTTCCGAGATCTCCTGTAGAGGTAAATGTTCCTGATGCAATCATACGAATATTGTCAAGAGAAGAAGAAGATGATGGTGACTCTGCTGCTTTAACTCTGACTTGAATTTTTTCTCCCTCACCTCTCTCCGTGGTTAGTTCTTTATCTGATTCAAAAATAGTGATTGAAAATGGTAAGTTTTTGTCGTCGTCGTCTACTTCTAATTTACCAATCTTATTTTCTGACCATTCTGTAAACCAAATCTGATAATCTTCACCATTGTGATCTTGTCCTATTGAAAACTGTAGTACATTGGCAATACCACATGTCTGCTTGCTACTATTACTGCTAATAATAATATTATTACTACTATCGCTGTTATTATTATCATCATCAGAACAGACACCCCATAACCTGTTCTGTGTTGGAACCCAATACTCGATTAGTTTCATATTTGAAGGATCAAACCTTGCTATCTTATTTCCTTGTTGTTCATTAAACCATATAGACCCGTCATTTGATTTCTTAATCCATGATGGTTGAGTATAACTATTTTTGTAAATATTGCTAATATTGTTATTATTATTAATAGTATTTATATCACCAAAAATCCTAGGAGATGTTTTTGAAGTTACAAATTTTGCTATATTATTATTATCTTCATCTGGATCTAACTTGTAAAATAGGCTTGTACCTGGATTTGTAATCCATAAATCACCATCATTATGGATGTCATCTACAACTAGTCCCCAAGGAGAGCTTAATCCTTGCTCCCCCTCAGGCAAATCATACACATCAAAAGATTGCTTATCTAAATCATATTTGAAAATCTGACCTTTCTGTGCTGCATATGATAGTACTGAAATCCATATCGCATCTCTTTTATTATCAAATGCAATTGATCCAGTAGTAATATGAACAGAGTCAATTCCTCTAAATCCTTCCTCAATAGGAATAGGAATTTGAGAAATTCCATCGGATGTTCCATTCTTCATTTCAGTTATATCTGCAACCCATAATGAAGGAGAAAAAGTACCAACAAAGTAAATAATATTCTCATTGTTTGGATCAAACTCAATAGATAGTGGATAAGTTGTACCAAAATCTTCAGATTTACCTGGTATTATGTACATTTCA
>JAJNBK010000227.1 GCA_021155845.1 Nitrososphaeraceae archaeon | reverse complement strand
GAAGTTCTTTTATCATATTCCATTTTTTTAATTTCTTTTGATAGTAAAAAAAGATCATTGTTTAATACCGATCTTAAATTTTTGTTATAAATTGCAGCTGCAGGATGGATAGTTAGAAAGTACTTTTGTCCATTTCTTTCCATTATTTTACCTCTGTTTTTAGTAATTGATTTTCCACCAAGAATTGATGAGTATGCAGTACTTCCTAGAATACAAATAATTTTCGGCGCAATAAGAGAAATTTGTCTATCAAGATATTGCCTGCAGATAGAACGTTCATCATTTTCAGGTACTCTATTGCCTGGTGGTCTGCATTTTACTACATTTGTAATGAAAACTTCAGCTCTTTTTATCCCTGCCTTTTCCAACGCTTGATTCAAAATCATTCCTGCAGCACCGACAAAGGGTTTCCCTTGTTCATCTTCATTTTTGCCTGGTGCTTCACCAACAAACATTATTTTAGATGAAAGTTGACCGTCACCTGGAACAGCGTTTCTTCTACTCCTAGAAAGTTTGCATAGCGGGCATCCAATTACTTCTGAAGCAATTTTCTCTAATGAATCGTTTGAAACCTTATTCATGGGCCTCTATATGTATATGTGATTCTTAAGGTGTAAAGTTTGTGTTTAAAATTAATAATATTCCTCCAATAAAGTCTACCTTTTCTTAAAAATTCAAAGATATCAATTAGACTAATAATTATCTATCTTCATTTTGAATTATGCTTAAATCCTTCAAATATTTTGCAATTGCGTCTTTATCTGTTAAGATGATTTTTAAAATATTTACAAATAAATATTCTTGGCTCGATATCATTATAAACGTAATAATGAACTATATATTAATCATATTTGACTGTAATACCATAGAGAATAGAAATAGAAATGACAAGTAAAAATAGTTTTCAAGATGTAGATTAAGATAAAGTAGCTGCATCATGTCACATTGTGCCATCTGAGACATTAAGTTCTATTCTTACATGATATCACTTAAATACCTCCCCGATTAATAGGATTTAATGGATTTCCTTTTTCCTCAGTTTTATTATTCCCGTCTATTATCGTAGTTCTATTATCTATGAGTTACCGTACTACCCATTGTTGTTGCGCTATTCATTGCTGGTACCACTATTACCAGAACCGCCTTTGTTTCTGTCTATGCAACTGCTGAACCAGCAAAATTTGTAGACGCTAAAACAAGTTCGAGAGTTAGCGTTACCAGCAATACGATGGTTTTTGTTTTATTCATCGAATGGTAACGCGAAATATAATATAGTATTCTCACTTATTAATATAGAATTATATTCATATTCGCATTAGAAGAAAGGTATGATTATCATGATAGGGAATCACTATTAAGTAATTATGATTACAATACATGTATTTATAATAATCATTTCTCTAGTATCCAGGAGTTCTCTCACTCTGTTGTATAATTCGTTAGTATGATTTATCATGATCTGCTTAAGATCCACATTTATAGTCAGATCATATTCACGACAAGTTATTGATGGATTTGATATCACTGTGGGAGACACTTATCGTTATATTTGTATCATGGTTATGAATATGTATTGTTTGAAATGATAATTGTTTTAGATACCTATCCCTATAGAGAGCTGAGAGATACTGTTGTTTACTACGATATCTGTATTGTTTGTTATTATATCCTTAACTAGTCTACAATATCAGCAACTACATATTCCTTTCTAATGAATCAATATATTCTCTGTATGCTTTCACGAGTTTCTGATATTGCAATATCGCTATTCCATATATTTTGGCAACTTCTTCAGCATTACTTCTTAACGTAGATTCATTGAGTAAATCAGCCATCTTTTGAGTGATATCATTTAATTCTTTTTCATATAATTCAATTCTACTTTTTAGTTGTATTAATTCGTCTGCTGGATTCGACACACACTTAGTTTAAGATTGTTCCTATTAAAACATGAATATATAATTTAAGAACAAAATCTTAGTCTAACTCGAATATTTTTGTGTCGGTTTTCTTTCAACCTTATCGCCAAATAACAGGGCGTAAAAGGAATAATTTTCTTGTTCCTTGTTATGCTCTTCAGAGTATAAATGGAGGTTTTGGTGATGGTGGTGATTTTTCTTTTTAATTTTCTGTTCTTTTGTGATTTTAGCTGAAGACATTTCACCGTCAGTAGATCAAAGAAGATTGATTGCATAGAAAGATGTACAACACATTCCAAAATGGCACCGTCCATGAAAGTTGAAGAATTTCTATCTATTATAATACTCAATAATAATTGTCAAAGAATATGTATAAATGACAGAACAGAATATTTGATGACTATTTCCCTTATATGAAGGCAGAATGATATATAACATGTATATACAACTGGGTAGGACTGTTGTATTCATGTATGATGCAGTGAGATGACAGATATCAAATTCAGTCTGCTTACGCATATCCTGGGAGGTGAAAACGCTTAACTTAACACTACTGGCATACAAATACACTTGGAATTGAGTCTCACATGTAAGGGATTTAATACTTCTCCATGTCTTCAGTATACCTTTCATCTTCATAAAATATTTGATTATTAAATAAACAGATATATGCAGATTAGTATATACATCTACCTTTAACAAATCTGTATATATCCTACTACATGTGAATTGTTTGATACTTAGTAGACTAAACCCTTTTTAAGCCAAATAATCATACGATTATCAGTGTCAGAAGATTATGATACAAACTCAATGGATAACGTTCTGCGAGAACTAGATAGA
>JAJNBK010000226.1 GCA_021155845.1 Nitrososphaeraceae archaeon | reverse complement strand
CCGGAGCGGCAGTTTGTATAGTAAGCGGAGGTCTTGACTCTATCTGTACTGCAGCTTATTTAACCAGAGAAAAAGGCTACGATCTATACATGCTCACATATATTTATGGACAGAGAGCAAAAAAAGAAGTTCAACAGGCTAGAGAGTTCTCAAAGGTTTTGAAGGCAAAGGATTATCGTGTCATTGATATTTCATTCATGAAAAATCTATATGGCAGAACAAACGCCCTGACAGACAGCAAACAACATTTACCTAAAAATTTTGATTACAGTATTGTTGTCCCGATTAGAAATGCAATTTTCATTACTATTGCAACTGCGTGGGCTATGAGCATAAAAGCCAATCTAGTAGCATATGGTGCACATAGTGGAGACAGTCATTATCCTGACTGCCGTCCAGAATTTATAAAATCTATTACTAAAACACTCAATCTAGCAGAGGTTGATGGCATTATATCAGGTTTAAGAGATAAGATTACTGTATGGTCTCCTGCAATGGATGGGATGGACAAATCTAAATTATTGAGTATTGGATACAAAATTATGGGCGATGAAATTTTCAAAACATGGAGTTGCTACTCGGAGGGAGTCAAAAGCACTAGCACAAATATTTTGCACTGTGGAATATGCGAATCGTGTATAAATAGGAAGATTGCAATTAGCAAGGCAGGTATCAAGGATAAAACGCATTATGCAAAACATTACTAACAGAATACAACTAAGCGAAATATTCACCAGTATTGAAGGCGAGGGCATCTTTTTTGGTACAAAAACACTGTTTGTGAGGATGGCCGGCTGTCATCTAAAATGTCACTGGTGTGATACCGCCTATGCATTGCCCTTAGATAGTGGAAGTCGTTATACTATTGATGATGCAAAGAAACTAATTGGAGAGCAGTTGCAACCAAACACTTACAAGGTTAACTTCACTGGAGGCGAGCCATTAATACAATACGAGGCTGTTATTGAACTGGCCAAGTTTGTCAAGGAAGAACAAGGACTTAGGACATATTTAGAATCCGCATGTTTTGATTCTAATAGATATGTAAAGATTCTGCCATTTATTGATATTTGCAAAGTAGAATTCAAGATGAGCGATTCAGAAGTTATTGATCTCAGACATTATGATAATCTCATACGCAATGAACTCGAATGTCTTGAAGCTGCTATTGCAAACCATAAACTTACGTATATTAAAGTTGTAGTATCGAACTCAACAGACCTTTGTGAGTTTAAAGGTTTGGTACAGAATATATTCCAGCATGTAAAAATTGCAAATATAGCAGGATTTATAATACAGCCGAGCTATGGAATAAATGAGCCAACAATCGAGAGACTTTTCGAATTTTATGACACAGTTTATCCACTATATCAAGAGGTTAGGATAATACCGCAATTACATAAGATAATAGGAGCCAGATAAAGCAAAATGCAGCAGCATGAAAAGAAGAAAAAAGATACTATAAACAAGAAAAAGATTGAAAAATTGTTAAGACAACTTTTGATAGAATTAGGAGAAAATCCAGACCGTGAAGGTTTGAGAGATACACCTAGGCGTATGGCTAATATGTATGAAGAAATCTTTGCAGGATACAGGATGAACGCCGAGCTCGATGTGAGTTTTGGTGAAGAAACTGACGCAATTATTGCTAAAGATATCCAATTTTACAGTATGTGTGAACATCACATGCTTCCCTTTTACGGAAAAATACACATAGCATATGTTCCATCTGGCAAAGTATTTGGAATATCAAAGCTAGCCCGCCTAGTTGAAAAATTCTCTCGCAGAATGCAAATTCAAGAGAGGTTGACAAAAGAAGTAACTGAGGAAATAATGAAAATGGGAGTAAAAGGAGTATTAGTTGTAGCAGAATGTGAGCATCTTTGCATGAAAATGCGTGGTGTTAGAAATAGCAGCTTGATAATGACAATAGCTCACCGTGGTATTATGGACCAGAAAGAGCTCCGAGAACATATTATTGCCCTTATGCATACTTCCAAACCAGAGATGCGGACCATTTAGAAAAAGCAGACAGAATAGCCTGACAGGTTTAATGTACTATTTAATTAGATTAAGTCAGATAGACGATTATATGCTTTTTATCATATTATCGATGACAAGGCTTATAAAAAAGAAAACTTCCTATAGGTAAGAAGAATGGCAAGTGCAATCTTCAGAGTACAGTCACACAAATTTACCCAGGACAATATTCAGACAACTCTGGTATGCTCAAAATGCGATGAAGTCTTTTCTAAAGAATTTCTTATAGATCTGGAGGGACAAACAATTGAATTTAAATGTCCAGTCTGTGGAGCACCTGGTGAAGCAGATCTTCCATATAAAAGTGCAGAAGAAAGAGAAGAGTTTGAAGAAGACTTTGAAGAAGTAGAGGAAGAAGAAGGTGGAGAAGAGTTTGAAGAGGAATACTAGTTATTGTATGTAGAAAAATATGTTATTCTTTATTTGTTCTTAGCGCCTAATTTTCCTAATTGGGCTAATAATGCAGATAATTGAATTTCTGGATGAGCACCAGATACAAGTCTATAGTCATACTCTGCCATTAGAGCAGCGAATTCATCGGGTCGTTCTAATTTCATATCATAAGCCTCCTGATTAGCAAACTTGAGAAAATCACTTTCGGACATTCCGTATACATATATTAGCTCAAGTAGTTTAACTCTAGCTTCTTTGAATTTTCCTGAAAGAGCCAGCTTAATAATTTCCCCAACTTTAAATTTTCCTGAAAGTCCTATTGATGCGACAACATTAGC
>JAJNBK010000225.1 GCA_021155845.1 Nitrososphaeraceae archaeon | reverse complement strand
CCACCATTGAGTAGCATATTGAAGTGTTGCTCCAGCACCAGTTCTAAATTCCAATCTTCCATCAGATATTTCTTGAAACGTTAATGCTTGTTTGGCTAGAAGTGCAATGTTTCTATACTGAGGAAAGAGATATGTTATAACAGGACCTAATTTTATTTGATTAGTCATGGAGGATAAGCTAGATAATACAGTCCAGCAATCAAGGTCAATATCTGTTAATGATTCGCCATAATAAAAAGACAAGTCTCTTTAATTTTGTTGTAATCTTTACCCCATACCTCTAAACATAGACGCATAATGTTCACATTTATTTTGAAAATACTTAATGCTATTTGTAATTAAGGTGAAGCTGATTCTGATTTATTATTTTCATCACCAATAAGAGACCTTATAACCTTGTGTCTTCTCTCTCTTCTTTGTAAAGCTGTCGTTTGCACGATTTGCCACTCATTGTATGCTTTTATTATAGCAAACTTTCCCAGGGAATGGACACTAGGCTTTGGAATAACCCCGTTATCATAATAAAACTTCGCGAGGCCCTCGAAATAGCGATACTCGTCAGGTGTTACCTTGAAGCGGATTTCTGGGCCGACAGTCATATTTGTTCTTCATTATTATTCTAGTATATTGATCTATATAAACCTTTCATTTATTACTTGCCTTTCCACTAGGGGGAGTAATTGAGTGGAAAAACACGTGGAAAATCCGTTAAACAAGTGGAAAAGACACGTGGAAAGTGTTAAGTTTAACAACTGGTGAAATAGAAGATCTATACCTTCTTGTAATAGAAGCAGTGTATTTTAGGGGAATCGAGCTATCACTACATTCGATTAGAAGCACGGGTCATGTGGTCATCGTCATTAATCTTTAGGAGAATGTTCTGATCTTATTTAGATCAGATGTATGCATATCTCTCTCTAGAAATGACAAAACAATCTGGAAGTATTTGTCATTGATAGTACAATAGTCATTATTCTCCAATTCTGTTAATTAACATTTACAGCAAACCATAATTTCATCCTGATTCTATTCTTTTAATTTAGAAAATTTGACTGCAGTTACTTTATAGTTACTCCAGTTGCTGCAATTTTGGATTACAGAACTTCAAGATCGGAAATCTCCATCTTAAAAAGTCTTGGCAGGATAGTAATTGTTGTCTATCTTTTCCAAGAAGTAGTCTATAATTATATTTAGAAATTATTTTTAAAACATGATATTTCTTTTGTCGTCCAAATAAATAGAGAAGAAAGGAATATGTTACGAGAGTATATAATTAGTAAGAATCTAAATATCTTTAGCAACATACATGATAATAGTCATATTAAGCATAATCACTCTTAGCAAATTGGAATTTTACTTAGAGTTGGAGTTCTTCGAATAGAATAAACCTTTTTAATTGTTTACTGAGATGGAATTTATGTTATTTCTAGTTCACCATATTACAATTCTGTTAAGAAGACTAAAAAAATTATGACATATAATCTTTTAATTATTAAAATCAGCCAGATATAATATTTTAGAATCAAGAAGAAGAAATTATTGATAATTTCAATCAATCTTTATCTACTAATATTTTATGGGTCTAATCATCAAGTTAAATTTGGTTTGAATACAACCGCGACAATGTGATAACAATTCTTTATTATGTCTGATCCATATGTATTAAGTATAGTTGTTGTACACACAGTATCTATATTCCTTATTAATAAGGGTCATCAACAGATATCTAGTTCACTTAGTTGTAGCAAACATACGAGTTTTCGACTGTGTGTTCTTATACACAACCTATTAACAAAGAACACACATGCTAACATTATCATGTAAAGATGTAGGATTTGATTGTAATCATGTTGTCAAAGCCGGGACAGAAGAAGAAGTTATAAGAAATATTACAGAACACGCCATCAAACAACATGGTATGAAATCAGAGAATATGACTCCAAAAATGAAAGAGATAATTAGAAAGTTTATTCACAACAGTTCTTAAATCTGTTTTAGAATCCTGTGGCTATATAATTTTAATATATACTTTATAAGCCAATTTTCTATTGTGTCAGGTAAATCTGATGACAATAATAATAGGAAAAGAAGGGTTGTAATAGTAACAGGTTCTGGTAAAGGTATCGGCGAAGCAATTGCAATGGAATTTGCTAAAGCGGGATATTACGTAATGATAAATGATTTTGAGAAAGAAGAGCATTTACTCAATTATCAATATATCCTCTCCCTATCAATCAATACCAAAGCCTGAAGCAGAGGAATATACTTTCTCAATGTCGGGAGTAGATCCTTTCATCTCATCAAGAGCTGGAGTAAAAGTCTAACTGAAACTATTGCATTACAGCTAGCAGAGAAAGGAATACGAGTAAACGCTATAGCACCAGGTCTTATAGCTACTGACACAATAAATAAAGAATTACTTGGAAAGGAAGAAAAAAGAAAAGAAAAGAAAAAAGAGATTCCTTTCCATAGAATTGGGGAACCTGAAGAGATAGCAAAGATTGCTTTATTTTTAGCATCAGATGATGCAAGCTATATTACAGGAAATATGATATATGTAGACGGTGGCATTTCTTTGTCTCGTTCTAATTACTTTTTGGAGAGTAAATTAGAACAAGATTAATTAATTAGATCCATATATTTTTAGAAGTTAAATAACGGCTACATAAGCAATACCAGAA
Organism: Nitrososphaeraceae archaeon; assembly: GCA_021155845.1. The sequence goes on along the minus strand of JAJNBK010000225.1, from coordinate 330 downwards.
AAACCATAGACTACTACTACTACCTATCTAATAATAAATGAGGATAAGATATAAATTTTCATAACATATAACGGTACAAAAAAATCAATACACAATAGTCTTAATATTAGAAAAGATCCTTAAGAGAGTTCTAGATATATATCGCAATATTATAATGTTATATCATCTGTTATTCAATCAACATATTTCTAACTGAGATCATATGTCGAGATATCGATCTTACTATTAGTCGAAAAAAGTATCGTCGTTGTTAACAAAAAAGCAACAACGATGAAGAAAAGTGATGCCTTTTTAATCATGATAATAATGTGGTAGATAGTAGCTTGAATA
>JAJNBK010000224.1 GCA_021155845.1 Nitrososphaeraceae archaeon | reverse complement strand
TTGTGGAGACACATCTTGTAAGTACCTATGTATGTGCTCTGAACCATTTTCATCTTTCAGTTTCCATATACCTTTTCCAGTTGTAGAATTTTCTCCAATTTTTTCAAACCCTATAAGTTGGTTTGGGAATCCTGCTGCTTTGCACTTGAAACATTCTTGCATCTTTTTTTGTTCTTGTTGCAGCGGTTTAGATGCTTCCGCTTGTGATACTGTTGACATTTCATACGAGGCTCCACAAAATTTGCTAATAATATACAATGCACTATAACGGGAGGGGGTCTCCTTGGTTTTGCAAGGAGACTTTTATCAAGGTTACTGAAATCTCTGGAAGCTAAAACTAGAAAATGGAATTCTTCTCTCCTTTTTATTATTATATGTATGAAACATATTTTTATGAATTACTTTCCATAATTAGCAATATAACAAAATAGCAATACGTGGATTACAGCATATCGGAATGTTTCTCTCTTATATGATCATCTAAGGTATCTTCAAGAAAATCTTTTCCGCAAATTTGACATTCTTTTGTGGCAGTAAGATGTCGATCTGTTTTACTTGTTCCCTCCCTCTTCTGATGACTTCGTCCAGCAAGATAATCTACCAGGCGCATTAAGTATAATCCAAATCCCCACATAACATTATCTTCACAATATCGTTTTTTATGGTTCCTGTTGGTGCTACTCTTGCTTCAACACATTAGAAACTTTCTATATCGGTGTCCACCTGTCATTGCTTAGGATGTATGTTGAACGATTTCTTCTTCTTTCTTAGTTCATCTGAGATATGAAACCTATTATACCAAAATAAAGCACCTGCCATTATTATGAAATCGGTTACATAAAACAAGTTCCAGAACCAGAGACTATGTGTATTTCCATTTACAAAGTCAAGCACATATCCATCATCCGCTATAGCATTGATCAATAAGGACAATGAAGCAAGGACCCAAGGAATAAAATGTTGAAAGTCTTTCCTTAGGCTTATCAGTATTATACCAGAAGGAACTATCAAAATCAAGTCTAGTATGGGATAGGTGAAAGTAATAATAAAAGCAACAAGGTCGTTATCTTCTCCCATCGAAATATACTCTTCAGATAACGGGAGCAAAAGATGGATATTGTAACCAACGAATAGTATCGAAATACCTGATACGATGAGTATAGCTCTGCGCCTGATATAGCTGTGTAAAGAACTAATTACGGTAAACAAATGTGCTGATAGGAATCCATATCCGGCCAACCATAAGAAATCACTTATAGAGACAAGTTTTTGCTCTTCACCTTCCACAACATAATAATATAATTCTGTAGCATCTGCAGCAAACCACGATACAAGACCTAGGGTTAAAAACAAATATGATCTTCCATGGATCCCATGAGGCCCATGTCTGTATATTGCAAGTATACCTAATCCTGCGGCTGCGGCTGCGGTTATGTTAAGAATCCACAGGGAAGTAGACTGCCTATTTTCTACATCTGAAAAAATAGTGATAGAATTTGCGAGTATAGTTAACACAATTATTGTGATAATAAGAATTCTAAGTGTTAGTTTGTGGTGTTTATGATTAGTTTGCGGCTTCAATTATTCTGTTTACTCACCCACTTGCTTATCTACTCTTAAATATGGCTTCTCTCAGTTCATCAGTTCTATCGAAAAGAACCTTGCTCACTTCTATCATCTCTTCTTGATTAGGTTCCCTCCTGTAACGAGTTTTAAAATCAGATATGAAACCGGTTAAAATCATTCCGTGAGCCAAACCAATTGCATAATCTGACTCATTTTGAATATGAAATTCTGCCTTATCTATTCGTATGGAAAACATGACAGTATGAAAAGAAATTGTTGTTCGATCAATAAGTTGATCAAGGGCCTCTCTCATTTCATCATCCAACATATTCTAGACTCTACGGCCTGGATCTTTAAGATTTTTTCTCTTGAAGGCTATTGATCAAGGCTATTGATCAATGAGGTCTCATATATTCTCTGATGAGACACATTCAAACTGCGTACGTTAGAAAATATCCTTCAAAAACGACTAATGTATGATATTTCAGGAGCTTATTATAACTATCAGCTTTATGCCCCATATTTTCAAATTCCAGTAATAAGAGAAAATAGCAAATTACCAGATTATTTTATAACGAGAGTGAATTAACATCAAAACAAAAGCAATAATGAAGCATCATCAAGTAAAAAAGGAGGAGAAGGAGTTTCCTTGTCAGAGCGAACAATATCTTCAAATATTTACAAATATTTAAGCACAAGTATCCGACATGATTCTATCATAGTATCACCCTTTTATTTCATGTTGCGTACGCTTATTTCAGTGATAAATAATGGAGAAAACTATGACATTGGCAAAAGAAAGCAGAATCGGTATTGATATAGGACTTTCAAAGGATGCTCGTCGGGGAGTAATAGAAATTCTTAATAAGACATTATGTGATGAAAATATTCTTTACATTAAAACCAAAAATTATCATTGGAATGTTGTCGGACCAGATTTTAGTGAAAGACATGCACTTTTTAGGGAACAATATGAAGCACTAGATGCTATGATAGATGAGGTAGCAGAAAGGGTTCGTGATCTTAATGGAAAATCTTTAGGCACTCTATCTGAATATCTACAATATGGTAGATTAAAGGAATCTCCCGGTGATTACCCTGATGACAGAACAATGATTTCCAATCTACTGACTGATCATGAACAAATAATTAGAAATTTGCGTAAAGATGCAGATAGATGTGAAGATGAATATCATGATATGGGGACAAA
>JAJNBK010000223.1 GCA_021155845.1 Nitrososphaeraceae archaeon | reverse complement strand
TACTAACCCTCTTCGTTCCTGCTTATTTTGTATCATCGCATTACTAGAATAATTTCTTCCATACCTATACAGTTGCCATATTGCTTTGGAATATTCAAGAATAACTTTGGTATCAAGTTTACTTTTTCTAAATTTTCTATCATTAAAAATATATGGTATTTCTTTTACTCTTAGATTCTTACCTTTTACAAGAATCTCTAATAACATTTTAAAACCTTGTGCGTCAAATTCAATATCTTTTAGCGTATGAGACGGAAGTGCAAAAAAACCCGAAATTGGGTCTTTGATATTTCGTAATTTTAAACTATGTCTTGCTATTCGTACAGCACCGATGTTAAGCATTAATCTTTTAAAAGGCCAGCCTACTATTGATCCACCTTTAATATATCGTGATGCAACCACTACGCAGTTTGGATCTTGATTTAATTCATTTATTATTCTAGGTATGATCTCCGGAGGATGTGAAAAATCCGCATTCATTATCAGAATATTCTGTCCACTAGAATGTCTTACTCCATCGAGTATTGTAGGGATTAAGCGATCCCTTATATGCCTATGAATAACTTTGACTGAACATTTTTTTTTACAATTATTTTTATGGTTGCTTCTTTTAGCGGTATTATTATATGTTTCATTTGTTATATTTTTTATATATTCTTCAATGAGTATCCCTGTTCGATCAGGCGAATCATTATCTACTATTAGTATCTCGGAAGAAATATCAGAGGGTATATGATGTATTATTGCATCTATTAGTTTTAGTATATTTTCGGATTCATTATAAGTAGGAATTACAATAGATAGAAATGAATTTTCGCTAATAATATCTTGCATTATAAGCACCTGGCAACGGCATAGTGCGACATACTGTCTTTATCCTGCAGTAGACACTTCCAAGAATAATAATAATAGTCTCCATCGACAAACAGCTCATGTGAATCGTGCAGCAGCGAATACAATGAATATTGCTAATTCCGTCTTTCTCTTCATTCTCTCTATGTTATTATCATTTAATATATAGGAATTTCTTTTTTACCTTTCTAAATATGCCTATTATTGATTTTCCAAAAATTGAAATCACAATATTATGCTTTCAGAAGAAACAATATCTGATAATTCTAGTTGCCTAAGCAAAATTTTATAATTAAATCACACCGCACCAATTCGCTTTGATCCTAGTTGCAATATTTTACTTTTATGACTTATGAAAGATGAAAGACTATTTTTTAGTCATGTATTCAACTCTAAGGTAAATGACTTATAAGTACAAATTTTTACTTTTTATATTAAAGCTTTAAAATTTACCGAACTTTGAAAACGTCTGGTGAGCCTTTGTAGACTATTACTTTGATTGTTCTTTTCCCTGAATTGTTAAGCGAACTATTAACAAACAGGTAGAATTGAATTTTTTATTTTCTTAATATCGTCAATTTCTCGCAGATCAGAGAATCTAATAATTTGTTTTCTGAATTCTTCGATGTCTTTTTGCGAAGATCTCAGTAGTGGATATGGACCTTTAGCCCCAATAATTCTGCCATCATTATTCATTCCATTTTTATAAAGTGATATTAATGCTTGTCCTGCTTGATGTCCTTTTACCTCTTTTCCACATATTATCATATGATGCAATTCGGTATGCTCTAGCACGAACTTGATAATGGTGTCAATTCCCTCATTTTCTGAGAGCAATCTTCCTACAATTAAAATTCTATCCATGATATCTACCGAGTTTGAGATCTCTTTTAGTAGATCTATACTTGATAATGTACATATTGCTACGCTTTTTCCTTTTCCTATATAGTATTCATGTTTAAGAGGGATAAGAGCCTCACATATCTTGCCTACCGCATCATCGAATAATCTTTTATTAAGCGTAACCAAAACTAATAATCATTGTAGCTAAACTAAAGATAAATGCATTCTGATTGATAAAACTCTATTGTATTTCATATGTCAATAGTACAACTTTATTTATTAGATTTTATATCCACGCGTCCTCTCTCCTCCTTATGGGTATTGTAATTCTTTATTTTAAATATGTCAATAATTGTGTGAGAGCTACATACTATGGGCATGGTGGCAAATGAATATCAAAGAGACAAGGAAATGTAGATAGTATCAATTCTAAAGGAGAGAATTATAGTTGTGAATTAATGCTTATGGCTCTCAGATTATTCATCGATAGGAAATACTATTGAATTATTGATAGCTTAAAATATATCAAAGAGCATAAGAAGAGTAATTAGCCGATTGTCTGCTGGTTAATGATCTATTGCCATTCTATTGAAATATCTTCTCTAGAAAATTGTTTTTATTATTTCTCCGTAAGATCTGATATGTGATGAAAAGCTAGATATTGGATTTAATGACATTACAATATGATCATATCTATGGCAATTAAAGTTGATATGTCATACCTTTCTAGTAATATAAGGAAAATTATTCTTAATACTATTGAAAACAAATCTATTTCGCAAAAACAGAGCAACAACAACAATAATGATATTATCATCTTAGATAGTGAGACCGACATTCAAAAAATAAAGGAAATTTTACAATATGCTCTTACCAAAAACCGGCCTAATGACTACATAGTCACAGAGAACATGGAAGAAGAAAATGAAATTGCAATTCTGAAGAATGGAGATATTGAACAAATAGGTATTTACATATGCTCGCACTGTGGAATGTTAAAAGCGATGTTCAACGAACTATACATCAGCGAATACATTATCTCTTCTAAGAAAAGATTTGTACCAATATACATAATAGAGTTTTTTTGTGTATCAAAAATTAAATATAGCACAAGAGATTGCATCTCGTCTCGTTATGAATTTGACATTTCAGACGGTGATATCTTTTTCCTATTATCTATATACAGAAACTAAAAGACACTGTATTGTTACGATTTCTTATGTATATCTTATATAATCGTGATATCTCAGCTGAAATTAGGTGGTTCTATGATTTTGAATATGTTCATTTACTTTATCTTTGTCAATTGGTTCACGGCATAGCGGACATTTAACCATTTTTCTTGTTCACTCCTTCATTTTAAATTCTGATATCCCTAATATCTCTTCCTCCAGCCTATGTGACTTTAACTATTGATGGGTGATTAATCTAGCATGCATATATGCCACATGAGGCTCACGATGATTATTAGAATACAACAATGATTAGAGTCTTCTTCCACCTTAGATTCAATTAAGGAATTAACAGGTTACTACACTTTACACATTCTGATTTTATTAAATTTATCATGAGGATTGTGATGATGATTGTATTTCTCGTATTGCCTGCTCAAAAATTGAATATGGTTGAGCACCTTGAATTGCTAATGGTTGTGTTCTATTAGACAACAGAATGAAGGTAGGAGTGGATTGTAAACCTATGCT
>JAJNBK010000222.1 GCA_021155845.1 Nitrososphaeraceae archaeon | reverse complement strand
ATGCATTATATTATTATATTCATACTTTATTTAGCATATTTTATTGTCATCAATGAGAATATCAATCACAAATTCTAACAAACTCTTCTTCTTATCTTCCGAAATAAGATATCTTATTGTTCTTTGGCTTATTATGGTGTTAAATCCAATTCTACGCTGAAAAAAGATACTTTTCTTAAAATATATATACGATAAACTAAGACAAAGATATGCTTTTTTGCGAGGATATTTTTCCAATATTGACCTGAAAGTACAAAAGTGTAATGCATAACAATAAAAAATTATATTTTGTCTATGTTCACTTCTTGTGAACTAAGACGATATAATATGTGTATCAAGCTATAATCTTCTGTTAAGTGGAGAGAGCCATACAAATTGCATTCATCTAAAGAATCTCCAATTACTGATTATGGGCTCAAATACCGCTCTCAGCACTTGTTACCGACATGTTTAATTCTGACTATTATGTATGATGATAATAATAATGGCTGAACAAATGTTCATGTTTGCTACAACTGCTGGATTCATGATAGGATTAGGAGTAATATTAGGTATTGCAAGAACACGTAGACCAAGAACAACCGCTACTACAGAAATTGCTAACGAGTCTTCTTACTCTCAATCGTCATCATCATCATCCACCCAATCGTCATCATCCTCTCCAAAGGGAGAAAGAACTGAACGGAGAGTTAAGAGGTATAATTCTGACGGTAAACCTGTTTACGAATAGCGTATACTACAGATAAATAACTCGCAACAGTAAAAGTAACAAACTAGCTAATTATATGAAGAAATTGAGAAACTAAATCTTACTAGTAGTATTATTACTATATCACTATTCCCCTATCTATATTGTTATCATCTTTGTTAATCTATAATAATCTCAATATAATCCTATGATAATTTCAAGCTACTCTAATATATTCAACATCTTTTTTCATTATTATATTCTGGGCTCTTGTCGCGAGGTAAAGCACATCGTATTCTTTGCATTTGTTCTTGAAGACATTTACATTTTCTGTCTAGTTGGTCGTCATCCTCATTAATATTTTGTTTTACTATTATTGCTATCGCTATCGTTGTTCTAAAGATAATATAGCATCTGCGCAATCAATTCTATCAAACCAAGGGATGGTATCTCCTTCCCCTCCTGGGCCCTTTCCTGGACAGTTCGGACCACCATCTCCCGAGCTATCTGCAACTCAAATCAGCGCGTCAACAAACCAGACATGCACACTGACACCCTCATTAATCGAAGAAGAAGGTACACCTCAACAAATCGAAGGCCCGTACTTTGTTGATGATATGCCCAATCGTTCTGACATCAGATCAGATCCCTCAGACGGTTCAGTGCAACAAGGAGTTCCATTGCGTCTTGCACTTCACGTCTATGACGTAGACAATGGTTCATGTATTCCTCTTAGTGGCGCACAAGTAGATGTCTGGCATGCCAATTCTCAGGGAGTCTATTCAGGTGTTCAAGACGCTGGTACCGGGGGAATGATGTACCTGGTCAGAGAAAACTTTGGAGTGGACATCGCAGTTTTACCTTAACAATTCTATCAGCGAACAGGTGCATACACAACCTCCATACAGTAACCATGGACTTCCCGAAGTGACGAATGAAGAGGATATGATCTACAGAGGAGCCTCATCAGATGGCCTGTGCAAAGCAACACTGGAGAGCATCTGATGCTCAATCTGACTAAAGACGATGATGAGCAATCCTACCTTGGGACATTCAATATTGTGCTAAACTCAGGTCAACCTAGGAGGTAATGATATATACACATCTCTTGCTTCTTCTTTATATAATAGCAATAGATCTATCAAGAAATTTTGCAAATGCCATAGCAACTTTTAGACTGTTATTTCTGTGGTTTTCTCTCAGATGCACAATGCTTTTCACATAATGATAAAACTGTATTATTATTATACTATTTCAGCATTGATATAGAACTATTTTGCATTTTATTGATATATATCCACAACAAACGTTAAGATACTCCTATAATAATTAGTTATTGTATAAGAGACAAATTGGCAAAAGTTCTTCTATTTAGTTTGCTAATAATCATGATAACCTCATTATTGTCGGTCTCACTTACAGGGCAACAAAGAACAACAACAACATTAGCACAGACAAGCGACAAAATGATAATTTATGATAATCCTACCTTTGGAATAAGAATCCAACACCCTTCAGATTGGGGAAGATTAGATCTTTCTTTTCTACAACATTCTGCTGATATCGATTTCTATCCTCTTGCCGACACATCACTATCAAAGAACCTTAAGGTACAAGTGAAGAATCTACCTTTCCATAATATGACATTGGAAGAGTATACAAATATTCAGATCAATCTCCTCGGAGAAAATCTTCTTGAGTCAAGCACAACTACACTTGCAGATATACCAGGATATAAAATAGTATTTACTAATATAGAAGGGCTAAAGACAATGCAAGTCTGGACAATAAAAAACGACAAAGCATATATTATTACATATATTGCACAAGAAGAAGACTACGAAAAGGATTTGCAGATTGCACAGAAGATGATTGATTCATTTGAAATAAAATGATTGACTGGGGTAACAGAATCAATTTCAAAACACAAGTCACTACATAATAAAGTAATTAAGGAATCCAAACAAGAAGAAGAAGGTAGAGAAAATACAAACGATTACATCACAAGCAATGAAAGAACCATTACATTGATGATTATTAGTAAGGGCGATTGTGCAAATCACTAGTAGTATAAATTTTCTCTATAGTATTGATGATATGATCTATGTCCTCCCAAGATAGTGTATATTAATTGCTTGTTCTACGGTAGATACTAAAATAATACCATCTCCAGGTTCACCAGTTCTAGCAGTATCTATAATGGCTTGAATGATATCATCTAGTTGTGAATCTGGCGCAACAATTTCAAATTTCGCCCTTGGGATAAGATCATATGATACGGGCCTGCCTCTCCACTGTAAATGAAGTTCTCTTTGCTTACTCCAACCCATTACTGTAGTAATTGTCATACCACTAACTCCCATTTCCCTAAGATGCTCTTTCACTCTGCTCATTACTTCTGCTCTTACAATTGCTTCTATCTTCTTCAAGACACAGCATCAAAGATTATGTTACATTTCTTAAAATAGTTTTAATTTATGTAGCCTGTGTTATATGCCTTGAATATATTATACCTATATCTCTACCATCTCTTAATTTTAAGGGCTTAATTTCGGTGGAGCCTAGTTATTATTGAAAGTCTCATGTATTTTATCTCGACCCTTAAAAGAAAAGAACATTATTTTAATCAAGTTGCATGTTATATTATATATTGCTTTATTAATCTATTTGAGAAATAGAGAACAGAATCAAAGATGACAATAGATGTGCATAACCTATGCAAGCAAATAATTGAGTTAGATAGCGCTATTAGATTTGCGGGTATTCCTAACAAGTTTGGCAAACAAATTGTAGTTGAGTATAGAAAGGGTTTAACTCCACTGTTGACAGATACTGAATCAGAACTATATGCTGTTGAATCGGTTATGAGGATGAATACTAGAAAAGATTTTGAATCAAAGCTTGGCAAACCAATATACTCTTTTACATTGTATGAGAAAATAAAACGAACAACAATATCACTAGACAATAAAGACTACCCTATTCTAATGGTATCATTTGATACAGAGGCAGACCACGAGTCCATAGTTTTGAACAAAATAATACCTTTTGTAAAGAAGGAATTAGCTTGATATTGATTGTTATTAATCTTCGATTAGGTACTTTAATAATAACAACTAGCTACTACAATACCAAGTCGGACTCAGACAGAACATACAACAATACTTGGCCCACAAATATTTCCTGTTAATTGAATAAATTTACATCAATAATAGTTTGGCCTTTTAGGTATTATACAACCCTCTGTCTCATCAGCGTTATAACTCTTAAAGGTAATAGTAAAGAACTTGTAAGTGATTGGCTATATGAGTAGTAGTCTATTTCCAAATGAAGACATTCTTACCAAAGAAGAAATCGAATCATAGAAAAGTTTTGTAGTTGGCCTATCCTCAAAAGGAGAAGATAGAGAATTATTTTAAAATATGCTAATGATTGTAATTAAGCTCAAAGAATGTCTATACGCGATACATATCATTGAGCCGTTAGTAATAATATGTGTTTCCTTCAGAGTGGCATGTGTGCCTTGTTCCCGGTTACAAACAGCCTTATTTGAAGGTCTGCTATCGCAATGCGATACGGTACTTTTGATTTTGCTAACTTTATATCAAAGAATATTTGATATGGCTCAAAGAAAGAGGCTGTCTTTATGCGTCTGGTACTCGTCGCAGCAGCATTAGTATTTGAGCTAAGACCCATTGCATGACATTCGGAGATTTAGATGTATTACAAAAAGCACAAACCTAGTAGAGAAAAACATAATCAATAAATCGTATGCTGGATATAGTATATTACTGATAATATATGAGCAGCAGTATTATCTGATGATAAAGATTTAGGAAAAGTTCAGAATGTCACAAAAGATTATATTCAAACAAAGGAAGGTGCCGTATTAAAGAAGAGTTACTTTATTCCAAAGTATTATGTTCAAGGATATGATGGTGATAGTATCTGGGTATCACTTAGAAAAGATGAGGTAAAAGAAAGATTTGAAAGAGAAAACCCACCTGAAGACATATCAGAGTTTGAAACTCCAGATTATATGCAAAGAAGGGAATCCATCAAAAAACAATATCCAGAGTTTGATAATAATATTCCAAGATATACTCCTATACCGGGAGCATCATCAGCAGGTGGTGCTACTACTGCTGTTGCTACTCCCTCTACAACTAGGGTAAATGTACCATGGGAGAAGGTTAAAGGTAAGAAAGCAAAGTCGATAGATAATAAAGATTTGGGTAAGGTAGAAGATATAGCTCCTCATTATGTTGAAGTCAAAGAAGGTCTAATAGGAAAGAAGAGTTACTTTATTCCAAAACATTATATTAATTACTTTGATGGAGATAATTTGCATACTTCACTTACAAAAGACGAGATTAAAAGTAAATGTGAAAGAGATAGTGCACCATCTGAGTCAGAGATCCAGACTCAATATTTAGAGCAAAAGAACAAAATAGAATCTGAACAACCACAATCTTTACATGGAGTACCCTTTATGGCAAGAGAATC
>JAJNBK010000221.1 GCA_021155845.1 Nitrososphaeraceae archaeon | reverse complement strand
AGTCTTACACGGCCAAACTTGTCCAGCACCAATACTGACTGTTTCCTTGATTTTAGGAACAATTTTCTTTTGTATATCTCACATAGAAATACATGGTAGTTTTCCATGTCATATATAGAATGAACTCCTTCCTTATTTCCAAAGAATTCACATGCCAGCTTTCTTGCTTCTTCATAATTGATTTTCTTTGCGTCTGTAGTGCCTATATCTAGGCTAACATTACCTACTGCTGTTACACGAAGTAATGATCTCTCGCTAATGTATTCAGATTGGAGGGTAAGTGATTCTGGAGTAGCACCACGGTTCAGAGCAATTTGTTTTACTTCTTCCATTAATGAAGAAGCATCATCAGGCTTAGGACTATTGATTGTCCTCTCACGTTCTTCATGTATCATTGCTGCCGCGACACCAATAGAAGATACCACTTCTGAATGTTCAGAAATCGTGTACTTACTCTGCAATTTCTGTGCTAAATAAGGAACTAACACTGATGCACCCCCGCCGCCTCCAATAACTACAATATGGTCCTTTCCCAACTTGTACTCTTTGAGCATTGGTTCTACAATTTGAAGTATCTTCTTAGATGATATTTCGAGAATTGATTTTGCTGCTTCTTGAGTCGTAACTCCAATCCTTTGAGCCAGAATAGATAGTGCAAATTTTGCTGTCTCTTGATTTGAATATGCATAATCACCTTTGGGGATTAATCCTAATGCATTGGCAGCACACGTATTTGTGATTGCGTAACGTTTACCACCGCTTGTCTCTATAGCAACGTAATCCATAGGATCGCCATCCTTTGGTATAAAAGTAATAATCTGACCTGCTTCCAATTCTTCTATATCAGCGAAGCACGAGTACGGCAGACCTGCTATATGTGCAGACCTTGGACCAACATCTGTTATTTTTCTCCCTGACCACCTTACAAGAGATCCTCCTGCAATACCGGCAACCCTAACATCTAATGACCGGATGCATGTTGAATGTTGCATTATCGTTACATATCGGATCTCCGGTTTACCATCCTTTATTATACAGACATTCGTTGATGTGCCACCAATCTCTATGAAAACTCCATTTAATATATGAAGATATAGTAATGCACCTGCGACACTAGCAGCAGGACCTGAAAGAACTGTTATTATAGGCTTACTTCTGAAGGTCTTCATGTCCGTAACTCCTCCATCGCCTTTCATGATCATGATTGGAGCAGCGATTTGTTCTTTCTGGACAGCCGATTCAACAAATTTGGCAGTGCTCATTGCCTTGGGAAGAATGCCCGCATTAATAGCTGCTGTTAATGTGCGAATCTCAAGACCGTATATACCTGTTAATTCGTGACCAGCAGTTGCAGGAATATCTGATTTTCTCATGACAAATTCTTCATTACTTGGATCGTCTACCCCGTACGCTTCACTTATTATTAATACCTCTGCACCTTCTCCTTTTAGTTCGGAAATTGCAGAAAAAACTTCTTGATCTTGCAGATACTTAGATGTATCTAAAAATCGATAACACGTTCTTAGATATTTATTTGGCGCCAGTTCTATGTCCTTAATATTCGTACGTCTTATTATGTTGGATTTTTCCAATCCGACCCCCATGCCAATGATCCCAACTTTAGCAGTATCTCCTTCAAGTAATGCGTTAACTGCCTGCGTTGTACTATGAGAGATCAATTCAATGTCAGTACGCTGAATATTGTGCTTTTGCATTAATTCAGTTAATGCTTCTACAATGCCAGTGGCGACGCCTTCTCTGGAAGAGTGAGTTGTAAGAACTGTAACTTTACCTATGATTTTTCCTTCGACTATATCCATAGCAACGGCTTTAGTGAAGGTTCCTCCGACATCTATGCCAACTCTGATTCTTTTACTCATTTGCAAAAACTACTTAGGATTGCCTAATGTTGAGTTCATTAAATAATATTTAAACGGTATCAAAACTCGATATCAGGCTATAAATATGATTTAATTCCAGTCCTCTCAAAATGTAAGAAATATCTCTTCAACAGGTTCTCTTATACCCATAGCACGTATCATTTGTTCGAACTGTCTTTTTCCATCTGAAACAAATATTTGCAATCTGCCATTACCAGTTTTCTTTAGCATTCGATTAAAAGTTAGATATTTTCTAACCTCTTTCGCTACTACCTTCGCAGAATCAACAAATTTTATACTAGGTAGAAGAGAATTAAGATAGGGTTTCACAAATGGAAGATGTGTACTAGATAGAGTTATCACATCTATTTCTTTATCTACTTCATAGCCTATTACCTGGTTTATTGTATCAAATGTTTTGCGCTCATTAGAAATATGAATTCCGTTCTCTATTAATTCTATTATAGGCGAAGCATTAAACTTTGTGACGAGGATTTTTTGAGGTACTTCTCTTTTGATCTGATTTTCAAGTTCCTTGCTAATGATTGCAAGTTTTGTTGCCATTATTCCAATATGCTTCTTCTTTGTTAACCTACACGCCTCTTTTAGAGGTGGTCTAATTCCTATTAAAGGTACATTTACCATCCTCCTGATTTGATCTAATATCGCTATAGAAGGAGTATTTGAAGCAATTACAGTTAGCTTCGGTTTATATCTTTCTAGATAGTTTATAGTGTTTATTATAATATCGCGTAGCTGCGTGGGCGATTTATTTCCATAGGGAAAGTGTGCTTTATCAGCAAGCGATCCTATACCAGAATCAAATACAGCCACGGGATTATTTATCAATATGTATAATTTTTCATTATTAAGTATAAATGTAGTTATTATATCTTAATTGTCTACCTTGGGCAGTATTTCTGATTATGTCTAATATTGAATCTTCTTTTAGGTACTATCAGCTTTTATAAACTATATTGTTTCTATTCTATTCAATTCTATCAAAGGCATAATTTTTAATACATTGCATAGAAATTTTTTGTCAAGTCAAACTAACGAAACTTTATGGAAACTACTCGCTTTATAGGTATTTTTTAATTTCTTGAATATTCAAATATGGGTTGAGATATAAATTGCGTAACTAATTCGATCAGCTTTTGTAACTTAGGAATAACCAAAATTAATATCATCTGTTAGAATGTACATTTTCATTGTTAATATTATAATATATATTATAATATTCTGTATTGTTATCTTAAAAATTCGACCTATACATACATACGCCACATACAATCTAAATTAGGAGTTGACATCAGTGCCATCTCTATCTGTTAGATGGTATAAAGTACTTTTCTACTTCCTCCAGTCTTTCTATAGATCCTTCATTTTCTCGAAGACTACTATTTTTTCCATGTGTTCAACATGCCATTGCCTCATCGGAAAACTATTTTGTATCAAAAAGCTCATCTAATATACACTAAACCAATATATAAGATAATGTAAGTCAGCATTAAAATTCTATCTTGAGATAGCTGTAATATTACACACGCCAATTTGTCTTAATTACCAGCATTCATTGATACAAACAAAACTTTCCAATTTAGCCGCAACTATAGAATAACTTTTTATGTTAATTTAGGACGTAAATAGAATATATATATATATATATATAAATAATAACGATAAGTTGAATTAGCTAATTGAGAATGACAACCAAGAGCTAACACAATTGTTGGCAGGAGCTTACATCTAGCTAGTTAATGGATGTTTCGTCTTGCGAAAATAGCAATGGATTATTATAGAACCTACTATAAGCTTCTCACACTAATACTAATAATGTCACGACTTTTACCTGAATTACACTTACTAATCAAATTGTTGAGTATTTTCTACACAAGTCATATCACCTAGGAAATTTCCGCATACTCTTCAACATACTCCTTTTCCACCTGCCGTTACTAACACATCGGTTTACTTAATACTCGAAAAACATTATTAGACAATCATACATCGACCTGCGTTTGGTCCCTTAACCATACGTATAATGGTATAAACGCATTTTGAAATGGCAATGACTTTTCGTCCTTTCTATTAAATCCTAACATGACCATTCTTCCTAGGAGATATTTTCTTACGTCATCAATAAGATCGAATTCTCTCAAGGGTCCATATAACTGGAAAAAATATTCTTGATTATAGTAGGACACATGCTGTGCAAAACAGTCTGATATTATTATTGGATCATTTAGAATTCTCTCTTTAGAGATACTTTTTTTTTCTTCAACAGTGACTTGTAATTCCCTGTTGATGAATTTGCTGCGTGTAAATTGGGAATCCATCTTTGATTTAGGACTATCATTATATGTTTCTATATCTCTTCGTAATTTAATTACGGTATTCTCTGCAAGATTCAAAACTTCACTATATTCTTTATCATATCTAACTCCGCTTTTTTTCCCATAAAGGTAAAAAATGCACATCAGTTCATCATTTCTGATAAATGGAAAATTTTGTCTATCTGCAATGAATTCAGATAGGCGATTTGATATATCTTCAGGAAGAATCATTCGCATATAGGAATCGCAAATTATTGTCATGATTTTATTTTATCTATTATATCTTATCAATATGTTTAAAGGTATGTGATTCAACTAACATATGAAAGTTAAATGTCGTCTTTGAATGATGCTGGTAAAAAGATATACCTTATAGTTC
>JAJNBK010000220.1 GCA_021155845.1 Nitrososphaeraceae archaeon | reverse complement strand
GTGTTATTTATAAAGTACGGTACTTTACGGTAGTTTACTATTGACTATGATTTTATTGACTTGTCATGTATGCAGAAGAAAAGAACAACGAATGTGTTATGCAAATGATTGAAGGATGGATATTTGATGCTTATCCTCTGGCAGATAAAATGGTTATTTGGATCAAAGAAAAAAATCAGAATAAAATCGTCAGATTGCAGGACTCCAACTGGAAATATTCTGTCTATGTTGCTGCAGAGTGCAGGGACGAATTAATATCCCTCTCAGAACAACCGACAATCAGGGAAGGAGTTAATGATTATGAATTTGTTTCAAAATATGAAAAAATTACAGATACCAATAAATCTACAGTACTAAAGCTATCATTAAATTATCCCACTAAAGCATTAACTTTAGCTAAACAGATTCAAGCTTTTGGTGGAAGGTTTGATCGGTTTCGATTATATAATGCGGATCTGTTACCAGCTCAATACTATTTTTATGACAAAGACCTATTTCCACTTGCTTTTGGTAGTTTTGGTAATTCAGCAGGAAAAGCAGAAAGCTTTAAAGTACAAGATAATGTTTATGCACCTGATTATCAGGTTCCTATCTTTAAAGGAATTCACTTAAGAATTAATCTAAAGATGGAAGGAAAGATACCTAAGCCAACAGATAGAATCAAGTCGGTTTCAATTCAAACTCAGAATGACATTTTTCAAATTCAAAAAGAATCAGAAGTATCTACTATTGAGGAACTTATGGAAGAGGTGAATACGAAGATTGACCCAGACTTTGTGTTTACAGATGATGGAGATTCATTTACTTTTCCTCATCTAATTTACAGAGCTGAAGTAAACGACATACCTTTGATTATGAGTAGAGAATCAATACCATTAAAGAAACCAGATAGCAAGGGCTCGAGTTATATCTCCTATGGAAAAATATACTTTAAACCTACTACTACAAAGTTGTTAGGTCGTATACACATAGATGTAAGCAATTCTTTTTTCTTAGAGGAAGGGACTAATGGAGGTGGATTACATGGTTTATATGAAATAAGCAGACTATGTAGAATGCCTCTTCATACAGCTTCAAGAGCATCCATTGGAAGATGTTTAAGTAGTCTGCAATTCTATTATGCCACAAAAAAAGATATACTAATACCCTGGAAGCCAACATTAGCAGAACATTTCAAAAGCTTTGAAGAACTATTGATAGCGGATAGAGGTGGATTTATTTTTGAACCAGAATTAGGAGTACATGAACAAGCAGCTGAATTTGATTTTGTTTCTCTTTATCCAAATATTATGCTCCAGAAGAATATATCCGCTGAAACTGTGCATTGCTATTGTTGTCCAAATTCTAAGCTCAGAGTACCTGAATTAGATTATAATGTTTGTGAAAAGAGTACAGGAATTGTACCCACTTCTCTTGGAATTGTATTAGAAAAACGTGCGTCATATAAGAAATTAAAAGAAGATATTAATATTAATAAATCCCTAAAAGCGATTTATGATGCAAGGCAATCAGCATTAAAATGGATTCTGGTAACTTCTTTTGGTTATCTTGGATTTAACAATGCAAAGTTTGGAAGAATTGATGCTCATATATCAGTATGTGCTTTTGATAGACAAATATTTTTAAAGGTAGCCAAGGCAACCGAAAAATATGGATTTAGGATTATTCATGGAATAGTAGATTCTATATGGATTCAGAAGAAAGGTACTAAGCAACGAGATTATTTAGAGTTGAAGGAAGCAATTGAAGACAAGATAGGATTTAGTATATCTTTTGAGGGTATATACAGATGGATTGTATTTCCCCCTTCTAAAGTGAATAATAATTTGCCAGTAGTTAACCGTTATTTTGGTGCATTTGAAGATAGTAATATTAAGATAAGAGGGATAGAAACAAGAAGACGTGATACTCCTTCTCTATTTGCAAAATTCCAAAACGAAATACTTGAGATAATGGCTAGTGGTCACAATATAGAAGAAGTTAGAAAATTGATACCTAGAGTCTTTGAACATTTCGAAAAATATAGACAACAACTTAAACATCGAAGTATACCACTTGAAGAATTAGCCTTTGCTAAACGACGCTCAAAAAATTTCAATGAATATCAAATTAATAGAAATACTGCTGAAAATGATGCAATGAAATGGTTATACACAGAGGGGAAATTACTTGAGGGAGGACAAATTCTCAGATATATTATAACTAATTATAAAGATAGAAGCCATTCTAAAAGTCTTAATACAAGAAACATACCACTAGCTACACCTTTAGAATTGGTTAATGACAATACCGTGTATGATATAGACAGATATATTGAGCTATTAACTCAAATCTGCAATTCAGTTATAGAACCCTTTAGATAGATTTTTAGAAAAAAGAGGGATACTTTTTCAGTCTTGTACAAAGCCTGCATACAAAAGGCCCGTACTTCCCAAAGAATCAAGTCAATAACATTGCAAGAGTCATTGCATATCTTTGACGTCCAATTTTGAAACTGAAATGTTTTATTGTCTCTTTAGGGAGATCGTAGAATTTGAGGCATCGCTAAGAGACTTGTTTTTTCTTGCCAGACGTCTACATAACATTTTAAATGAGTCCAGTATATCTATTTCAACAATGCCTGGCAAATGCTGCAAATCTGGAAAATAGTTATTCAACACGTACAGGTCTTGTAATCTTACTTCTATCTTTATATCATCACTTTTTAGATCGTCTAATGGTGACCGATTTATAACCTGCACTGAACTAGCTAAGTCTTTTTGATTGTCTTCAAGGGGATATTTGCCAGAATGAATCGATAATCAGCTCTCTTTTTTCATCCAATTCCTATTTTCCAAGTATTCTATTAGTTTTAACATCTGTTCTATTCTTTCTTTTCCCCCTACATTGCTTCTGCAGTTCTCATAATGTCTCATTAGCATATCGTCTTCCTCATCAGAAATACTGCCTTTTTCTTCAATAGTATCAAAGAAGTTATCTTCTTTCCCAGTATGATCAGTTATAAAAACTGCATATGATTTGAGGAACCTTGCAACTGGTTCTCTTCCTAAGTCATTTCCACTTTCCTTCCACTTCTTCAATTCACTTAGAAGCATTCGGGCTATTCTCCTTCCAAGCTCATGTTCAATCAGAAATTTGCGAATATCCTCACCAAATCCATTTTTGTGTCTAGTCTGCGGAAAATACACTTGCTCTTCTTTGCCATGATGAAATCTGTCAACAAATTCCTCGATCACTACAGAAATTATTTCGATATCTTCAAGCGGAATGTCTTCATTAGAGTAAAGTTTGTCTGAACAAGTTTGGGCTATATCTCTTATTCTTCTTGCTGTCTTGTGATCTTGTTTCAGATTCTGAGTAGACTTATTCAAATAATATTACTTTTTTTAACTACAGATAATTTAAGAATAATGGAGACCCAGTATCATATTTGAAGAGCATTTTGCACAGTTCATATTGGTGCCCCTTAGTCTACTTCAGATTCTCTTCCCCATAGCCTTTTGCAATATCATATGGATCAGACCTTGATTATTGGCCCTATTCATCGCTTTATCTCGGGCATATGGTGTAACCTCCATTTTTTTATCTTTGGTACTTGTTACATCTCTTCTCCTCTTCTTATCCTTGTTTACGTCTTTCTTAACTACTAATCCCAATGCCCTTTCAATCTCGTATGTGCTATTGTATTTTTTACCGTCTTGGAGATTATCTTCAATGAATTGTGAAGTAATTTTGGCACTTTTACTACTGATTGTAATGGACTTGCCATCTGCAATGTAATTCTTAATTTGTTCTTTAGTAGCTGGAAACGTCAAACCCTGTAGAAGATTTGCTATTTTAGATGCTTCACTTGTATTAACAGCCTCATTTGTGGCTGGTTCTTGTGTGATATCTCCTACACGCCCGACTGACCTGTGTGACCCATCTGTTACAAAAATCATTATTTCCTAGTGATCACTAGTATCTTATTTCTGATAAGTGTTGTTTTGTTACTATAAATAGTTAAAACTAAAAAAATGCATTGGTATGTATGGTATAAGCTGTTTTGCAGACAAAAACCCTGGTGCGGATGTTTCCAGTTAAAAAAGCGCCATAATATAATGGTCTCTTTACTTCCTCATTAGATCATTATCATATGATATTTTTACTTAAATTACTTATAACTATGTATTTATTGGATGATTTCATTCATAAATGGGTAGTGCATGGTCCACCGTGGCTAGAAAATCCGACACTTTCGATATCATTGATCGTAATTGGGTTTTATCTCCTTTATAGAGCTCTACGGACAGATAGACATCTTCGCACGCATCAAACTAGTCAGTACGGTAACCTGGAAAGAGAGATCTTTGGACGAAAGGTTATTGACACTAACAAAGGCTGGGTCCTTTTTACAATCTCTATCTCACTTTTCGCGACTGGTGCTCATTATCTAGCTGAAAATACGTTCCATGTATATGATACGACTCCGATAGATAGATTTACACATGGACTTTCCGGTATGGCAATAACTGCAATAGTTCTCAATCTCTACTTAACGAGAAGAAGGGAATACTATTATCCTGTAGCC
>JAJNBK010000219.1 GCA_021155845.1 Nitrososphaeraceae archaeon | reverse complement strand
TGTCTTTGGTTTTATGTTAATGAATGAATCTAAAGCTTTTATCCTCTGTTTCTTTTAGAAAGTTATCTATATCTATTATGATATTTGAATAATTATGTAGTAACTCAGAATTCGGGAACACAGTGTATGTCGTGTATTTTGTTGCTGAAAGGGGTGTGGCAGATATCAACCAAATATTTTTATGGTTTGGCTGCAAGAATTCCAATTGTGATGTTTTATTCAAATCCATCATCGTCTTATCCTTTATAACTTGAATAATTCTTATCCTTTATAACTTGAATAATAATTGATTTATCAGGCTTTATCTTTAGACTTTGTAAATTTGGTATAATTACATCAAGAATCAGATCATTTTTAACTCGGATTTTTCTTTCTGATGGTAACGTACAAATTGTCAGCATAAAATGAAGAAGTACCTCGCATAATGTTGCAATTGTTATATTATAATCATCATCATCATTTGATTCATAAGTTAACTTTGTAATACATTCACTCATTATTTTATCAATATATTTTTGCGATGATTCAATGCTTGAATTGATCTTTGCTTGAATTTTTTCCTTTCCTATGTTTTCTATCTCCGAGTATAGGATTTGTTTAATTTTCTCTCCATTAGCTAACATTTTAATTAACTAACGTGATGGTGAGGATAAGATCTTGGTAGTAGCTATTATAGGATTTCTTTGCTCTTCAGTAAGACCATCTTTCCATGCATCTGGAAGATTCTGGACCCAACCGTTGTATATAACAGGAATAGCAAGTACCCCTTGTCCACCTGTTCCTGCTAATCCAGCTATGGTATCATCCATCTGAGTTTCCGGAGAAGCAATTAGAGCCACTCTGCCTACAATCATTGCATCACTTGGATCGCCATCATTGTTAGGATCTCCATCTACGACGATCATATCATTAGAGAATGAGCTTGAAACATAAGCGTAGTAACCTCCATCCTTCTTCGCTCCAAAGTTTACTCCATGGCATCCTGCACTACATGGTAAGGATTTTACAAGTTCATCAGTTTCTGTATCCACTATGGTAATAGTTCCACTTCCAGTGTTTGCAGTTACCATATATTGTCCATCTGGGCTTACTGGAGTCTGGATCGGTAGGAAACCGATAGGTCCGCTTATGTTTCCTGAAATCGGATCGTAGTTTTCTAAGAGATTGATTTTTTTGAGTAGGGAAGCATTAGCAGTATCTATTACACTAATTGTGCTGTCAAAAAAGTCTGCCACATAAGATTTACTTCCATCAGGTATCATTCCTACAGCTATAGGGCCGGATCCTATCTTCACTTTTCCTATGATCTTGTTTTGTTTCATATCATAAATTGTTGAGGTGCCGGCAAACTCATCTGGCGTTACCATATATCTATCTCCAGCATCCATCCAATGTCCGTGCGGATGAGCTGGATCTTGTCCAGGAAACTGCATTGTAATTACTTTTTTTAAGGACTCACCTTTTGGACTCAATACAGCTACTCCTTGTTCGCCATGCAATGCTATATAGAGTTCATCTGTAGTTGTGCTTGTCATTACATGCGAAGGATCATCTCCTACATCAATATTCTTGATAAGTTCTCCTGTAGTTCTATTAAATATTGTTGTCTTGTTATCAAACCACTGAGTTTGATATATGAGATTCTGATCTCTGTCAGTCCACATATTGTGTGGATTATTCATGTTTATTTCTGGTAATGCAACTTTTTTGGTTACTTCCCATGTAGTGGTGTTGACAGCAGTTGCAGTACCTGGTTTTGTCTTGCTTGCTGTCTTTTCGAATTGAGTATCTATCCAAACTTCACCAACTCCAGAAATACTGGGGTTATTTAATTGATCTAATGTCAAATTCTGTCCATATCTACCTTCCAGAACATCTTTGAGATTTACTACAGTACCATTTGTTATTCTAACATCCACATTAGGATAAGATACATGCCATGGATTTGTTAAAGTATAATCTTGCCAATTACTCGGAGCTGTGAATGTAAAGAAGATTTTCAATAGTCTTGTCGCAAGATCACTACTTGTAGGTATCGTAATACCATTTATCAATGTGATTTCTTCACCAAGATCTAATCCAGTAGTGGACGGATCATCAGCTATTACCGCACCTAACATGAATGGATGTAGCTTACACGCAAATACATAAAGTCCTGGATCTTCAAGCTGAACTATAGCTCCACCGGCATAGGCAGTAATTTCATCAAAAGGCATATTTGTCGCACCTTTGGGATGGACTATACTTGTTACTGTATGTACTCCACTTACATCAGACATCATGAAATTGACTTTTCCTGTTTTGTTAATTACTGCAAGAGATTCAGTTCCCGTTTGTGTAATATCTCCAGCTAAATTCTTGAACCATTTACCTGGCTCATCACTAAGTTCAAATGATGCAAAGTTTTTATTTGGTGATGATCCTCCTGGGCTGGCTATATTAATATTCGGATCTCCTAATATCACTCTAAGATTTCCGGTCATACCAGCCTCCATGTGTGCAAATACATGACAATGATATTGCCAATTTCCTGGCCCTACTCCGTCACCTGCATCGATTACAAATACGTGGCTTTGGCCAGGGATTATTTGTTTTACATCTATAATATTATTGGTACCAGGATCTATCCACCTGTGAGCATGAAAATGGAAAGTATGTTGATGACCTGTTGGATTACCTGCATGGCCTATACCCAAGACATGAAAACGTATCTTTTGGTTTTGTACAGCTATCAATTCAGGATTTGTCCACAACGGATTCTGTATGTCATTTCTCTTTTTGTCAATTTCCATACCCCAGAATGTAGAACCAACCATGAATAGGACTATGTCTTTGTCAATATTATCTAGAGATAATTGCTGGATGTGACCATCTACTAGAGCATCGACCGTATTATTCTTGGGATTAACAATAACTGCACCAAATAAGCCATTTTCTCCCATTTTACTATCATCTATGTACTAGATTTTTAATCTTAACCTCTACATTGTCACCTTCATTAACAACTACTGTTGGGCCTGGTATAGTAGCTAATTTGCTATATCTAGACGTCAAATCAGTCTGAGATGAACCGTTATGTACAACATGACTAATTATTTTATATGCAGGCTGTCCATCTGGCAAAGTTATAACCTGCATTTCAATTTGGTGCTGCATTAGAGTATTGACATTTTCGTTAGTTGGTAATGAAAAATCGGTAGAAGATAATGAACCAGCAGTGGAAGTAGAAGTAGAAGTAGAAGTAAAAGATAAGGACGATACAGCATCAAATACCCCTTTGTTACCATCCGCCTTGTTACCTGCTGGTAAAATACCCTTTGCTATCTTCTCTCCAGATGCTGATCCAATATGTAAACTAAATGAAGTTGATAACGAACCAGTTACGATCATTAATATCATAAGGAACATTATGGTAGTTGTTGTAGTAGATTTCAACAATTTTGATTTGCTATTTTGTTTATTCATAATTTTTTCACCTACTTCCTCATTATATTTCTCCATCACTATCTTGCAGTTTTGGTGATG
>JAJNBK010000218.1 GCA_021155845.1 Nitrososphaeraceae archaeon | reverse complement strand
AAAGATATCCCAGTAGAAGAAATAAAATTCAAATATAGAACGTATTCAGAATGCATAAGAATGTTATACAAGAGCGTTGGACTATCTGAAACAAAGGTTTAGCTCCTCATCTGCGTTATGAGGCAAGCAGTAAATACCATACAATTTTTTATGTATGACCAACCACCATATCCATACAAAATCTGCATTACTTCTTCTTCTTTGTCATTAACTTGTATGTCCCAATGCGTTATCACATTTTTTATAGCTAAGAGTATAATATGTTCAATTAAAGACAGACAGGCTAATGTAAAAGGAGAATAAACTAGATAGTCTTCTATTCTTTATAGGATGCATTATATTTCTCTTGAAATTCTGCAATTTGTATGAGCAAGGGCTGGCTTTCATGGGTACGTGCCAATGACAAGACCATTACTGATATGTTAGAAAGTCAAGGTGCAAATTTAGTAAAGGCGACGTCATCTCTATTTGAACTTGTTACTGATTTTAATATGGTTGCCGAACGTAATTCCAAGATTAAGGATCTAGAACACGAAGGAGATCAAATCGCTCATAAATTATTTACTATTCTAGCGCAGACATTTGTAACTCCATTAGACCGCGAAGATATTTCTAGACTCGCTAGTGCAATAGATGAAGTTTTAAACTATACTGATGGAACATCCGATAGATTTGTGCTCTTTAAAATACGAGAGCCTACACCATATATGTTAGAACTTGCAAAGATATTGCTTTCGGCATCTCAAGAAATTTACCTGTTAATGACACAAATAAGAAAGTTAAAGAATGCTAATGAGTTAGTTGAGCGTTGTCGTGGTATAAAACGGTATGAACATGAAGGAGATAAGATATATCGTACTGCCATTGCAGAATTATTTGAAACAGACAATGCAATAGAGATTATAAAATTAAAAGAAATTTATGAGACACTTGAAGGTTCTCTTGACCGATGTCAAGAAGTTGCAGACATTGTTGAAGACATAGCCTTAAAATATGGTTAAAAGTGATATACTTGGTAGAAGAGCCCGGGATTATCATTATATTTGGAGCAATAGCAGCAGCTCTGTTCTTTGATTTTGTAAATGGATTTCATGATTCAGCAAACGCTATAGCAACTATTGTAGGAACTAGGGTACTAAAGCCACTTTATGCCGTAAGTATGGCTGCCATTGCAAATTTTACTGGACCATTTGTATTTGGTACTGCTGTAGCAGCTACAGTTGGCAAGGGCATCATACAGCCAGAGTTTTCAACCACATACGTTATTCTTGCTGGATTAATAGGCGCAATTGTATGGGATTTGATCACCTGGTACTTTGGAATTCCTTCTTCAAGCAGTCATGCACTCATTGGTGGTCTTCTTGGTTCCGCATTGATAGCGGGCGGACTCGAGGCCATAGTAGTATCGGGAATTGAAAAAACATTGATGTTTATGGTTGTATCACCAATAGTTGGCTTTGCATTAGCTTTTGCTTTTGCTATAATTATCATGTATTATTTGCAACGATCTAAAGCATCAAAAGTTAACAGAATTTTTGGCAAATTGCAGATTGGTTCATCGATCTTCTTTTCCCTGACACACGGAGCCAATGATGGACAAAAAACCATGGGTATTATAACGGCTTTGCTTATTGCAGGTGGACTGGTAGATTCAGAATCATTTGTTGTACCTTTATGGGTAATATTAGGAGCAGCAGCTGCAATTGCATTGGGAACCTTCTTTGGCGGATGGAGAATAGTGAAAACGATGGCATTCCGTTTAACTAACCTGCGCCCTTATCAGGGATTTTGTGCAGAAACAGGTGGTGGAGCAATCCTAACATCTATGGCGTGGTTTGGAATTCCTGTTAGTACTACTCATGCTATTTCAGGAGCTATAATGGGAGCAGGTGCGACAAAAAGGTTTTCAGCAGTTAGATGGGGAGTAGGAAAAAACCTTATTTATGCATGGATAATAACCATACCTGCCAGCGCTGCAGTAGCAGCCTTGGCTCTGATAATCATAACAAATTTGATTAGTCGTTAGCATTACTTAATGGCTTTTACACAACTTTCACAATATCTTTTTAGGAATACTATCCCAGAAATTATGCCCTCGATAAACACATCGTATGATGCTTTTCTTCCATTACATATATCACAGGATATAATCTGAAGGTTCTTGATCTTCTCAGAAAGTGGTTGAATGCTAGATACATGAATATTGGTTGTGCCTGTCGAAGATGTAAAAACCATCAATTAGTTATATGTTGAGATCCATAAGTATTATCTCAATATATTCTATATAGACTATAGTATACTATAGAGAAACTAGATTTAATCAATGGTCAATTTATATGATCATTTCTTAACATATCGTGATGTTTCGTTATATTGATGTTATAAAGGCATTTTAGCATTATTCCATAGTACTTATTGTATGCATTATTTAGGCGATAATATAAGGTTAAGAATAAGACTATAGCAATGCATAATTTTATACGGTCAAATAAGTAGTAGTCATATAAAATATGAATACAACCAATAATTTGAGTAAGCGTTATTATGGCTGACAGTTTTTGACTCTTCTGGCTAGACTATAAAAGCTGCTTCTCCCTGTTTACTTTTAAGTGCTTTATGTTATTAGATGATCCACTCGGCTAGTTATGGATTATTTAACAGACACAGATAATAATTAATACTTATATCAATGCCTTTTCGTTGTATTACAATACAATTACTAAATAGTATTCGGATCTATTCTATATAATGTCTAAAGAAGAAGAATCTACAGAAGGAACATATTCCGAAGACGAAAAGACTAAGGGAAAATACACAACTAGACATGGTAGCCACCTGACGAAAACAACTGTAGGA
>JAJNBK010000217.1 GCA_021155845.1 Nitrososphaeraceae archaeon | reverse complement strand
AATTGAAATGCCAATAACTATACGATTAAACCCAAAGTTCACAGATTTACTTCAGAAAAATCTCAAGTCCAGATATGAAGATAGAAGGAGACTCGACACCATAGTACATGTTTCTGATATTATACTTACTACCTGCATAAGGAAGCAATATTATTCCAGAAAGTTTCCTGAATTAGATCCTCTATCAAACGAATCAGTACACCATTTTGTAAGAGGTGAATCCAGCGAATTTGTGATTACCGAGCTTGCAAGTTTAGGTGTATCACAAGCCAATATAGAAATGGATGGAATAGTTGCTCATCCAGATATTATGAGTGAGGTAGAAGACGTTATAGTAGAGTTAAAAGATACAGTTAATGGCAAACGTCTTGATATAACTGATGGTACATTCAGAGCATACCTCAGACAGTTATTATATTATCTGGTTATGACTGGCATAGAGAAAGGAATTATTTCTATAAGGTATAACATTAGAGAGTTAAGGTGGATAAAAAGTGATTCAGCAGGTAATGATTATTTCTTCAGGCCATTTAACGCTAAAGACGTTGGCATAGAAAGCTGGGAAGTACATTTGCCAGCAGCAGATATTGCCAGGGAGATATTAAAGAATGAAATGGTTCGAAGGAAAAATTTATTCTTAAAAGCATTGGAAGAAAATGATGTTTCTATATTACCTAGATTACCAGAGTTTGCAAGAAATAAGAAGTGTCCGTGGTGTCCATTTTATGATAAATAAGATAATGAAACAGATAAAGCTAAAGAAATGGCAAATGAGGTAGATCTCTTAGATATAAGTGGTGTGGTTGACTTTAAGCCAGTCGTAGAAAATAGTGACAGATAGTCATATTCATCGATATAATATCTCTGTAACATATTTGTAAGCTGACTTTTGATCCATTACTTTACATTATGAAACTAGGCAAAACGCTACATGTAACGTATTAATTACAAGATTAAGAGAAAATGATTACGGATTCTAATGTCCTCATGACTATTGGAGAAGATCCTCAAAAAAGAATCAGAAAAAAATAAAATCATCCAACGTCCAATTAAAATAAATGGGATTAGATCTAAAACCACTTATTGCACCCACTAATATCACGATATCTGAATTATCCAATAAAGTTGTGGCAGTTGATGCACACAATGCAATATATCAATTTCTCGCAACTATTCGTGGACCGACAGGTGAATTACTTACAAATGGCAAAGGTGATATAACAAGCCACTTAAGTGGCTTGTTCTATCGAAATGTCAATCTACTAGCGGAAAATATAAAACTCATTTATATTTTCGATGGCAAGCCACATCCTCTCAAGTCAAAGGAGATTGAACGAAGACGTCAAATAAAACAAGAAGCATCTAAGAGATACGAGGAAGCAATATTAGAAGGAAGAATTGAAGAAGCCCGAAAATACAGCCAAGCCACCTCTATTTTGACATCCCAAATGGTAGAAGAATCCAAAAGGATCCTAACTTTGCTTGGGATTCCCTGTATTCAGGCTCCATCTGAAGGAGAGGCCGCCGCTGCCTATCTGACAAAACTCGATATAGCTTTTACCTCTGCAAGCCAAGACTATGATTCAATATTATTTGGTGCCAAAAAACTAACGCGTAATCTTACAGTCAGCGGTAGGAGAAAAGTTCCAAACAGGAATTTATACATTGACATTGAGCCGGAGATTATTGATTATCAACAGATTCTTAATAAAACTCGACTGACACATGAACAATTGGTAGATGTTGGAATTCTGATAGGTACTGATTTTAATCCAGCAGGATTCACAGGCATAGGACCCAAAACTGCTTTAAAGTTAATTACAGAATTTGGAAAATTAGAAAATATTGAAAAAATTAAAAGTTCTTTATCGGATATCCCGTATCAAGAAATTCGAGATATTTTTTTAAAACCAGAAATATTAGATGTTGACAATATTCAGTTTAATGAGGTAAATTACAAGGATATAGTTGATTTCCTGTGCATAGAAAAAAGTTTTTCTACAGATCGTGTAAGTGCAGCCTTAGAAAAACTAAAAAAATCAATTACAAATCGTAGTCAATCTCTAGAAAAGTGGTTTGGTAGTTAACTAATTGAGGAGGATTAAGTAATCTTATCGCATAATTAGAATTATTCAAAAATGAAATTGAATATTTCAAAAGCTGGGAACACCTATCATCGCAGCACTAGTCGATATTCTACGCTTAAAACTCATTCATAATACTCCAGAAATCTACATATAAGTAGGCGTTATTCCTTTGGTTGAACTGCATGTCATATATATATACATACATACCTAATTGCCATTATCTAGCAATAAATAACTTTGAGATAAACTAACTGGCGAATCATCATGTATAAGAAGTATATATAGAAAATTCGTAAAGCAGGTAGATAAATTACAAAAATATAATGCAAATATATGTGTGAATAATCAACCAACTACTTCTATGGCTTAATTACGATACTTCTTTTATTGCTCTACTAATTATTCCACAAGAAAATAAAAAAGAAATGTTTATCAACGCATAGGAATACTCTGTTTGCTACTGTCCTCCACCTAAAATGTCTCCTATTATAGGAACATCGCTTAACATGCCTCCTCCTTCTGTTTGATTACCGCCTGTTTGATTACCGCCTGTCATGTTACCGCCTGTCATGTTACCGCCTGTCATGTTACCTTCTTGCGCAACTACAGGAACTAAAGTACCAATGGACCCTAGAATAAGTCCTGAAGCCAACGCTAGTACCGCGGCTATAGATATTAGGTTATTCATCGGTGATGAACTGTCACAATAAACTATAAAACTTTCACATTTATAATATGAATTCAGATTATAGATTCTTGATAAGTAAAATATTATGTTAGTTACTTATTAACCAATAATATATAAGTATATAAGATTGAAGTCTATGTTTCCATATTTGCCTTGAAAATTCATTCATTGGAGTCTTACTGCTTTCATTTAAACTCTTCAAAATAGCTATGTAATGACAAGGTATTAGTAAATATGTTATTGGTTTTGGGATTCTGATCCAATAATAATAATAAATCTTATTATATTAGAGTATCTTGATGAAATTTCGCATTATTAGTCGTAATGATTGGTTGATAATTAAATACAAACGTCATAAAGAAGACATTTATTCGACTAGATGAATCGGTATTTAAGCTGGTAAGAATTCTATTTGATGAACACTTGATATGACGAGAGTATATGACGACTATCTGACGAGTATGTAATATAAAAATAAAAGTATGAAATTACTTTTTTTCTGCCGTTTTATGAAATCTTATTATTATTTAAGAGTTTGCTTATAGACTTTTTTAGAGAAATATATGTCTAATTGTATTGAAAGAGAATTTCAGAGAGCAAATGGTTTATCGTAGAGATAAAGAATTTCTCGATTTTTTTTATAAAGCTTCATAGTCGCCGCTCTGGAAAAGAAGATAATGAAAAGAAGATACTGTCTGTGTCAGCGGTTTTCTTTCCTGCTGCCTTTGTACCTGCTTTCATCTTGTCTACTGCATCCTCTATCTTATCTTTTATACCTGACATGTTGATAGTTAGAAAGAAAACATGCAATATAATTATATAGATAGATTATATCATAAGGAGATGATAGATTCAAAAGTTATGTTATTATCATTGATAGTTGTATAACATCTTGTACCTTTGGTATTGCTCCACTATATGCTATTTGGCTATTATCCTAGATTACTAGTTGAATAATATGACGTATTCACAATGCAAATTCTAGTGTATGCACACAATAATAATAACAAACACGATAATTCACTCTAGTATGCTCCTGTTCATGATCAAGTTATTAATCTATGATACAAACAGAATCTACAGACTCTGAAAATATGATATACAAGCATCAATCTTTGTTGTTGGTGCTATTATCTTAATCAAAATTGTTTTATCTTATTGAGTCTTTGCTCTAGATCCACTATTTCTTTGTGCATATGCTTGTTTGGCGCTATTAGTTGCCATAATGAATATTATTATCAAGATATCTACAGTCAGTATTGCAATAATTGTTAGAGTTGTTCTTCTTCTATAGTCTTCATATTCTTGATTACTTATTACA
The DNA here is from genome assembly GCA_021155845.1 of Nitrososphaeraceae archaeon. The sequence continues at coordinate 1,324 of JAJNBK010000217.1, read as the reverse complement.
ATAATGTGCTGTTCCTGTTCTTTAAGCTCTTACATCAGGAGGTTAGAATGTATTTTAGTATATAATACGCTATTATTAATTCTGAGTAATGCTAGGCTGGAGTTTCCTGATTCTTCTTTTAATAATCAATGTTCATTTATAAAGTGTGCAAGAGAGTATAGAGGTGCTAAAGTAAAATTACTCTAACAAATTATTCGATCAAGTAGTTATGTTTCAATCATCATCAAGGCTTATACCAATCGTCAAATTTCTTACTCCTTTTTCTGACTGGCCTTATATAAACAAAATATCTCCATAGGAATGCAAAAGCTATTGCTGCTATTCCACCAATTATGAATCTCCATCCTATTATAATAAATCCTTCGCCTTCTTCTTTAAGCTGAATAATCTGCGAAATCCAAAGACATATTCCGCCGAATACTATGATTATTATTCCAGCAGCTAATATTGGCTTAAAAATTGTATTTCTTTCGCTAAATGACATCGTAAAGTATCAATATGTCCACTATTTAATGGAAAAATATAAAATTTACTTAATCAAATATTGTGAATGTGCCATTTCACCATCAATTATTCGCTGATGTCTTATAGTATATTCTTCAATCTTATCAGATTCTGGACAGATATCCGTGTCTTCATTTATTGTAATGTCTCTCTTTATTCTCTCTTTCTTTTCTATCTCATAATCAAAACACATGATAATTCTGAATATAGTTTTAATAACTTAAATGTCTTCTATTTAATTTCCACTATTTTATAAAACCCATAGCATTAATTGCATAGCATTATAATGACAATAATTAACATTTTATTGAATAATTCTTTATCTATATAAAGAAAAACTATCTATAAACTTTCAATTTCTTTGCATAATCGTGTCATTTCTAATTGACAATCTATTGGCCAAATTTTACTTCATGCCAAATTTAAAAAGAGCGACTAGTAAATTTAATAGGATATACAAGTTAAAACTAATCTTATGAGTATCTTATTAGAACAGACTTTAAAAAAGATAGTGTATATTCAGGAATTTGACAAATATGACAAGAACGGCAAATTACTATGCAGAAATATCAATTGTAATAAATATCCACAATCACCCTATAGAAAATATTGTTCTAAAAAATGCAATAAGGAGTTTAGACATTGGTATTATCACAATTTCTTTTGGGAGCGTATTAGGTCAGACGTATTCAAACGCGATAACTATACATGTCAGATTTGCAAAAGAAAATATCCCCATATATTTAGAAGAAAATTTGCCCGCTGTAAAAATTTAGAATGCGACCATATTATACCTAAATCACTATATGAACAATTAGGA
>JAJNBK010000216.1 GCA_021155845.1 Nitrososphaeraceae archaeon | reverse complement strand
TCTCTTACAATAATACTTTGAAAACCTATCTTCATTTAATCTTCCTACATTTCCTAGGAATATTTGAGGAACTCCAAGACTTGCTTTGATTTCTTCTTGCTCTGTTAGCTTGGCAAAAGCATAGCCACCTGAGCCTAACAGTTTCTTTTCCTCTAAATCTTCACTCACATATCTTATCTGTGAATAGCTGTAATTTTAATGGTACAGCATCATTTCACATTACAACAATCTAAGAGATTTTATTCTCATTTCTTCTTCTTTCTACCTTTCTAAACATTATAGTGATTTCATTCTTTCTTGCTTCTAATGACCAATCTAATTTATCACCTGCTTTTAGTCCCATTGCTTTACAATAAACATAGGAATAGTAGTACGTAATGATAGAGTATCTACTATAATAGGACCACCGACTACCTTATCTCAAAACTAAGTGAGTATATAGATCTTGGCGTGACTCACTCTTTCTTACATGACAAATGTAAATCCATAATTTTGATCTATATATTAAATTAAAATGTTATAGATCCTCTGGCAATGTAGTCACCTATGATCTTGAATACATGAAATATCAGACGAGTAAATATTTATTGGAATAAAATAAAAATATAAAAATTGGATGCTAACGTATATCGTTTAACTTACTAAGTGACACTTTTATCAAGCAGGATATATCCAATCAGACTTCCTTCTCTGAATAGTCGAGGACCGATCATTGAAGGCATTGCCCCGACTAATACAACTACCACTTTCTTCTATCTCCCTCTAACAGACCGGATCCAGTATGTATTCTGTCTATATGCTTTGATAGATCAGCCTTATCTTTGAACTTTGATTGACAATAAGGACATTCAACTAATGAGGGAGAGTCATCGTTTGTGCTAGACATAAATAAACATTTGTTTGTTTAGGTTCTTAATTAGATTATCGTTTGCTTTGCAAGACAAAGTAATCTATTATTAAAAATCAAGAATGATAACCATATTATTCTATTGTGAATTCAACTGAGTTGCCCTTCCTAATACCAATATCTACCATTGTAGATTGAACTGTTTCTTCATCAAGTTTTCGAATTCCCTATCAGACATATTTTTTCTTGCTTCTATGATCATGGCAGCATCTTTTCCTATTACATATCTAAAATCGGGATTATCTGATGTAACTGCTTGTAGAATCACCTTAGCAACCTCAGACGATGGTATTGTATTTTGTACCATTTGTTTCAATACTTCTGACATATTATTTTCGATTTGTCTATATGGTGAGAAATTTGGATCTGATTCCTTCGTGGCAACTTTTAAGTTCTTCCAAAAGTTTGACTCCACAGCTCCAGGTTCTATGAGTATAACTTTAATTCCAAATGGTGCTAGTTCGTACTGAATAGACTCAGATAAACCCTCAAGAGCAAATTTTGTTGCATGGTAAATTGAATCAAGTGGAATTGCTATTCTTCCTCCCATAGATGTTATATTGACAATTTTACCGCTTGTCTGTTTTCTCATTATAGGGATTACTTGCTCCATTACTCTTACGGCGCCAAAAAAATTGGTTTCAAACTGTTCCCTTATTTCATGCATTGAAGTTTCTTCTAAGGCTCCAACTAGTGCATAGCCTGCGTTATTAATTACAACATCAATTCTTTTCTTTTCCTCTACTATTCTGTTAATGGCATCTATAACCGATTTATCATTATTAACATCGAGCTGAATAACTTGTAATGGCAGATTTTCACTTTTGGAAATATTTGTTATTGTCTGCTCGGATTCTCCTTCTAACTTGCGCATTGTTGCATAAGTGTAAAATCCATTTCTTGCTAATGCAAGCGATGTTTCATATCCTATACCCGTAGAACTGCCTGTAACAATTGCCACTTTTTCTTGGGCCATATGGTTTGGGCATGATTGAATTATATAAATTAGCAAGTTTACAATATATACAAAAAATTCTATTTGTTCTATTCATAGAACAGATTAAGAACAAATTATAAAAATTACTATACAATGAGATTGATATCTCCAAGGTTATGCAACAATAGTTTCGTTGGATAGTCAGGCCATATAGTATTCAGTAACGCAGAGAGAGTACAATTACGATGTGTCGATTGTATTCATTAGTTATATTCATCCAAATACTAATAGTAACCACTGCAACCAAATAGTGTCAAGACCTGGGTACCTCTTTTTTGAAAGGATGAGGAAATAATTCATCCAGTCTGTAGTTAGATGTATCTTTATCAATATATACTGTGAGACTAGATAATTTACAAAACTCTGCAAGTACCTGTCTGCACGCTCCACATGGAAAAATCGGTTTATCACTAGTGGACGAAATTGCTATAGCTTTAAATGCAGTGTAACCATCTGAAACAGCTCTGAATAAAGCAACTCTCTCTGCGCATATTGAAAGGCTGTAAGAAGCATTTTCTATATTACAACCAATAAATATTTTTTTGGCACCAGCTTTTGTAGCTTGTAGAGCTGCACCTACTTTGAATTTAGAATATGGGCTATAAGATTGCAATAGTGCTCTTCTTGATGCCTTGAATAGTCTTTCTCTTTGATCCGTAGTCATAATAATCTATATCCTTCAATATATGAGTGTCATCCTTATGGAAAGGCCATCAAGAATACACTGCAGAACACATAGGTTTTAATATGCCCATAGAAAAGTACACTTAAATTTTTGTAATTGTATGTAGTCATTTGCTTCTCTGTTCTTATCAATACCTTATTGCGTATTAGACTACAGACTGCAATTTGCTTATGTTACCTCTTTCACTTTTGTATATTCTCATTTCTTTTTACAAGTTTTTATTACATGTATATTATTCTCTAGTTTATTTAGACTTAATTTTTTTATTTTTTTTAAGTATGCCATTATAAACTATGCATATGAAGAATAATTCATATGATAA
>JAJNBK010000215.1 GCA_021155845.1 Nitrososphaeraceae archaeon | reverse complement strand
TTTTATGTGTGTAGAGAGTAATAATAATAAAAATTAAAGAGAAAGGACTTTACTATTTTCTACTATTACTATTGACAAAGAATTTCCTTCGATAGATGAGCGCAATAATTGAAGTTCCAACGAAAGTAGCAGACCAATAAAGCCACAAATCACCTATTGCGCCAGAAAACAAAGCAGGAGCTAATGAGCGTGCTGGATTCATAGAAGCTCCAGATATAAAACCTAAAAAGAATATATCTAAACCAACCATACCACCTATAACAATACCTCCAAAACCTTTCAATCCTTTTGTATAAACCACTATTAGGATAATGCTCATAAGAAGAGCAGATGCTAAAACTTCAATTGAAAATATTAGTGGCAATGGAAAAGCATAGTTTGGAGCATTTGCACCCAAGTTAGCTTGAATTCCAATAAAATATTTTACAAACAGACTTCCTAGTAAGGCTCCAAATATTTGAGCTGCAAAGTAGTATGCTAACTGTATTTTTGTTATTATGTGTTTTGTTATAAAAAAGCCTATTGTAACTGCAGGATTAAAGTGTGCCATGGATATTTTTCCAAACAGGTATATACCTATGGCTACTCCAACAAAAGGAGCAAAGGCAATAAATGGAATTCCCAATATATTATTCATTTTAACGTCTAAAACTACAGAACCTGTAGCAAAAACGACTACAATAAATGTGCCAATAACTTCAGCTAGAAACTTCTTTTGGTTAGAAGTTAGTCTATTGTTTATTATCTTTATTAAGCTCTGCTGCAAATTGCCTTACTCTTCTCTCTATCTCGTCTCTGATGTCTCTTACTTTCTCAATTTGTTTGCCTTTTGGATCTTCTATATTCCAGTCTATTAGATTGTGCACAAAAAGAGTAGGACACGCTTCTTTTTCCATACATCCCATATTCACTATTTTGTAGGAATTTCGTATCATATCTTCTGTAAGATCCTTTGGTTTTTGTTTGCTAATGTCTATACCAAATTCGCTCATGACTTGTATTGCAAGAGGGTTAACCTCTGCTGACGGTCTTGTTCCAGCGCTTAATGTTATGTGTCCTTTTGGTGCATATTTTCTAAAGAACCCTTCAGCCATCTGGCTTCTTGCAGAATTTTCGACACATACAAAAAGTATTGTCTTGTCTATTTTTTGTTCTCTGCTTTTTATTTTACTACGACTACCAAAAGAGAATTTCATAGTTGCATATTTCACCTAGTGGATTGAAGAGATGAAATATCGCTATTACCATAATCATAATCATACCAGTCTACTGGCATAGAGCAACAATCATAATTATTACTATTATTACCTGTTAATGCAATCTTACCGTATCTTTCCTTTATTTTATCTTTAATCTTTTCATTTTGTTGCATAAATATATATATGTTTTCCAAGGAAACTATTTAAGTTGTCAAGAGAAATTTAGTAAAGTAAGTGTAATTATGGAAACAAAAGCCATAAGAAAAAAAGCAACAGCAAAATTACCAATATTACAAGATGAGGAATTATCATGTGATTTCAATGGATATGATGCAGATACGCTTATGAAAGAAACTGCTAAACTTAGAAAATTAATTACAAAAAGAGGAACACTTGAAATTTTAATTCCATTATGTTGTACTACAAATCCAATAAGATACATTAAATTTAGAAATACAATGAAAGGTTTTAGCAGCAAGACTTTGGCTATTCGCCTAAAAGAGCTTGAAAAGAGCGAAATATTAGAAAGGCATGCTTACAAAGAAATTCCTCCCAGGGTTGAATATAAGTTAACAAATAAAGGCCAAGAACTTGTAGAAGCTATAATTTATCTACTACATTGGATGAAAAAATGGTCATCAAAAAGATAAAGATGATTCGAAGAATTTTTAAAGATGATGGTAGAATCAATAAGAAACTAATAAGATATCGCATTCTCAAAGCGAAGACTATTGACCATACCGATTAGAAATGTTATCAAATTTTACTTCTAGTTATATATATATATGTATATAGGTACACATTAAAATACATGATTTCAAACATAGGCATTTATGGATCAAAACGGCAACAGAATTGTATATTTATTAATCTTGGCATCTAACATTATTGATTCTTAGGATATCTAATTTCGAGGATTACTATTCCTTGCCAGTCTTTCTGTTTGGTTTCTAGTTTCAGCATTATCTATCAGTAAGGTTTGATCTACTTTCGGAAACAGATTTTTCTACCTTTTCCACAAGATTCTGACAGTCCGATCTTAATTCAACAGCTGATTATGCAGTGTTAATGATGGCATATCTGAATTTTCACCAATATTTTTTTGCCCATCTTTGTATAGTAGTAGTATTATATTTATTGTTCATAATGGCTTAATGGTTAAGCCATACACATTATTGCACTTTTATTAGAGACCTAGACCCATAAGAATCACAGTGCTAAAAATAGATGATATAAAGAAAATACGATCATTTTTTGTATAATTCTAAAATACAATATTGATTATACCTTATGAGTATGAGTTATGGTAGAATTACGGTGTAATAATTGTAAAAGAGTATTTCAGTATTCTGGAGATGAGAAATTCTATACTACCTGTCAACAATGCAATGCACAAGTTCCTATAGCAAATCCCAGAAATTACGGTACAAACAACCCAGAAATATTCAAAGGTAAAAGAAAACACTCATTTAAGTAAAGCCATTTTTAGTGATGAATAATATCTTCCATTTTGTTGGTTAGAAAGGAGACGTACGATATTCCATGGTAGCTGAAGCTGCTGCTGCTGCTGCAGAAACAACAGCATCATTTCTTCATATAGTAATCACTCTTTCTATCCTCCTTTTTGCTGCCAAGTTATTTGCTGAACTTTTTCATAGAATAAAGATGCCAGTTGTATTGGGAGAATTATTAGCTGGTATTGTAGTAGGCCCTTTT
>JAJNBK010000214.1 GCA_021155845.1 Nitrososphaeraceae archaeon | reverse complement strand
TCACTCTTGGACGAAGCATATTTCTCATTACTGGATTTCTAGTAATTTTTGGCTGGGTTGGTATAGTAAGAGTTTCCAGAAGTCTTGCCATGCAAATAAAGAATTTACAATATGTTGAAGCAGCGAAATTAATGGGGCAGTCTGAACTAAAAATAATATTCAAACATATAATCCCACAACTTCTTCCTTTAACGTTTGCAAGTATTGCTATCTCAGTTCCTGCGGCCATTCTTGGAGAAGCAGCTCTCAGTTTCTTGGGATTAGGAGATCCTTCTATTCCTACATGGGGACAAATCCTACATGAAGCAAATACTGCTGGCGCTGCTTCTCGAGGTTTATGGTGGTGGATAATGCCTCCCGGAGTTATGATTGCTCTCACAGGGCTTTCATTTGTACTTATCGGTAATACGCTTGATTCTATTATGAATCCAAAAGCAAGAAAATTCTAATTTTTGTTATCTTTAGTTAGATACATCATTTTAATCAGAAATAAGCGATTAGCTGAATGTCTACATAGTTCCAATCTACAGCAAAACATATACAAACACCACAATCTGTTACTATCCTCAAAATATTGATTATATCAAAAAAAGAAGAGCAAAGAAGGTAACATGAAGAGAAAAGCTCTCATAAAAAATCTGAGGAAGTAGGAATAATGTTAAATTGATATAAGCCCTTCAAATGCAGCCAAAAATAGGCCGAAGAAAAAATTATTTAATATTATTAGTATTAGCAATTTTTCGGGTATACCTTCCGCTGGTAGAAATAGAATATAATGGCAGAGAGTAACGTTACTTTACAAAGCAAGAAGACATGTTATAATATTTCATAATAAAGATAACATTGTTTGTATCCAGAAATGGCATTGATTATCATTTAAACCTTAACTACTGGTTTTTGAAACCAGAACAATTCTAATACTAGATAAATCAATTTGTTTTCTTATAGAGAAATATTCTAAATTGTATGTTCTACTAATTAGATCGAATGTTTGATTACAGATAGAAGCTCCCGAGTAACCATAGTTCGGAGATACAATAATTTTATGAATACAATACGGCATTATCTAAATTGTGGATCGTCTTCTAAGAGGCGTTATAATGTAGAACATCACATATACGGATACTATCATGGAATAAGAGAGCCTATGAGCCACAATACACAACAAACCCGTAGAGAAATCAAATCGAAATTGCTGTTTTTACTGCCGCTCAGAGAGCTTCAACCACATGTCGTTATTGTTTTCAGTCATAGATATATATATTATAAAATATCGAAGCTTCTCTTTGAATTTCTAATGCTGTTATGCAAATTTATAGAAGATATAAAATTAATTGGAGAATTTTACCAGTAAAGCCACAATATACTTTCCACATACTAATGATAGTAATCCATACTCTGATCCCACTGTCGCATCTCTTAATACAAATACCATTAATATTTATCCATATGAAAATTATAGGTTTGACGATGGTTTCTAATTCATCGGTTGTAGGAAAATTATGCAAAATGTATAATGACTCTCGTCTAGCCATTTATAGACAAATTTATCAGAAAGGAGAAAACATTGAAACAGTATTAAATGCAATCCTTAAATGTTACAGGAAAATCATATGAAATTGGATAACAATAATCTCCTTCTTCACGTTATCGATTATTATCAGATACTATCAAAAAGCAGTGAACGAATAGACTAAAGTCAAATTAGTCATTGCAGTAGAAATGTCATTTCATCCAGAGAGTAATATACAAGTTAACCCCCAGCAAGGAGGATAATGATGCTGGGTTATGTGAATCAATTAAAGGCAGATGCGCAAGGTTAAATGATGAAGAATTAACAGATTTCTTGTACAATGTGAATGACATTACTTGCATATTTTTGGGATTCATAAAAAAAATTAAGAGCTATTATTATTATCCGTTTACTTGATGTGGATAATGTATAGGCAATTAAATCAATCCTTTGACATAGTAGGTTATCAGATCCTACCCTAATTATTTCAACAGATATGTAAAGTCATAATCTTACAAACTGTCGATTGATAATTATAATAAAGAGTAATTAAGTTAACAGAACTGATATCCAAACGCATTACTATATTAACTATATCCGAATAAGAAAAGCATTTGTATACATTTTACAACATTAAATCTATCAAAATTATATATCAGAAATTCTACAAAGAATCAACAAGAAAAATAAGATCCGAAATTTTTTGATACTGCCCTATCTCTTCCAGGCTGTGCGCATCACTTCCCAGATGTAATTTAACACCTTTTTTCTTGAATATAACCAGCCAATCATCTGGAGGCCTATGATACTTAGCATTAAGTTCAACGATCTTTTTATTTTTTACCATCAGAGAAGCCAACTGATCAACTTCTCTATTCTCAAGCGTAAATGAGGATTCTGGTGCTATATGTCCTATAACGTTGACGTCAGGATTTTCAATCGCTTTTTCAAGTGCATTTATCCAAATTTTTTTGCTATTGTATTTAGTATGAAAACTAGCTATCAGGAAATAATCTTTACTGTATTGTGCAGGACAATCTATTGAACCATCCTCAAGGATCTTTGCTTCAAAGCCATGGAGGATTTTCATAGTAGAATTATTATCGTAAAAATCTAACTCCTTAAGATACTTAGAAATCCATTTTGAATTTTTTCTAACGTGCTCAGTAAAAGCAAGAGTCTCTAAGCCAATTCTTTCTGCATGCCTTATGACGTTTCTTATTGTAAGATCCGATGCAGAATGATCGTTATAATTGCAGTGGACATGATAATCTTCCTTGAGGTTCAAAAGTATATTATTGAATTTCTACTAGTAAAATTTCAACTTTACGATTAGGAAAGAATGAATGCATATAAGCTATCCAATTATAATCAATTTAAGTATTGGTTGTGTACTTTGCCTAAGGTAATGATATCGGTCGTTCTCATCCCAGGTGCTTCAGCTCCTGCAGGTATAAACGCAATCAAGTCTTTAAGGATGGCTAACTTTAAGGGAAAAATTATTGCTACAGATTCAAGTCCTTTGTCTGCTGGATTTTTCATGGCTGATAGTGGTGAAGAAATGCCTGAAGCGGAGGATAACTCTTTTATAGACAGACTATTTGAAATTATAAAAGAATATAACGTTGAAGTACTCTTGCCGACTTCGGGATTCGATATTTATCCATATAGCGAAAATCGTAAGAAACTAGCAGAGATGGGAGTGCAAGCAGTTGTAAGCGACAGACATAACCTTGAGATTTGTCGTGATAAGATGTCGACTTACGAAACCCTTTCTAATTGTTTTGAACTTCCCTTCACGACTATGCAGCCAGATAGGATCAGAGCATTTCCCGTCATTGGAAAACCACGGTTTGGAAAAGGTAGCAAAAATGTTATTAAAATTGAAGACGAATTGGATCTCAGATATGTAACCTCAAAATTTGATGAAATGATATTTCAAGAATATCTGCCAGGTAACGAATTTACAATAGATGTACTATCTGATATGAATAAAGAACCAATAATGGCCGTTCCTAGATTGCGAATACAAACTAAGGCTGGCGTTTCTACCAAAGGAAGGATCGTAAAAGATCCAAATACTGAAAGAGAGTGTATGAATATTGCAAAACATGTAGGAATTAGAGGTCCATGCTGTATTCAGATGAAAGAATCAGCAGAAGGTATTCTTAAGATGATTGAAATAAATCCAAGGTTTGGAGGCGGAACAATTTTTACAACTTTAGCTGGAGCAAATTTTCCTTCAATGATTATTGATATGTTAAATGGAAAAGATATTGTTAAACCCACAGTTTCCGAGATCACATTAATTCGATACTTTGAAGAGATCGTGCTTAGAAGCGGTAAAAGAGAGTATTCTGGAACCAATTTGCTATCGAACTAACATTCTCTTGAATAGACTTATCACACGATATCTGCTCTATTTGTAGAGAGAGAATTATCTCACAAGGCCAATAGCCGGTTAGTTTCATAATTACTACAACAAATGCGGTTGCCATTCCAATTCCTACTAATATTGTGTCCCACCTTCTTTTCTTGTGTTTCTCTTTCTTAGTTTTTATTTTCTTTACATCTTTTTCCATTTTGTTTTTGTTTTTGTTTCTCATAAAAATCTTTTATTTTTTATTATAATATCTATCTATATACATGGTTTATTTCTAATAGTAATTGTCTGACACTCATGAGCCTCTGAAAATGGTAACGATAGTACTGTCATCAATCGTCGATATAAACAGACTCCATAACTAAATGACGAAATTGAGATATATTAAGCACATTATACACAATAAAGCTTCTGCAATATCACATATCTAAATAATAAGAATTCTAATTGCTTTGATAAACACCGAGACATTCAAGTATATTTTTGAAGCTATATACAGCGATTTTGTTATGAAATACAATAATATTTTGGTTATATAAGTAGTCAAGAAGGGGGGATACATATTATAACTAAATTCAGTATCAGGCTGTAGTAATACATAAGAGAAGATTCTTAAAAATTCATTATTTATATCCTACAAATAACTCTAGCGATAATAGACCTTCCAATTACAAATAAATGTTGTTAATATCCATACTGTGAAGACAGCGTACAATATCAGTTTTGAATACTTGCATCATAGAAACATATAACAAATTCGTCTCTGCTTGCTTGCTTCAATGAGTTTCCTTTAGGATGACAAGTATAAAGAAGAACTCGCAAACAAATTGTGTGCAAAACCAAGCGTCTAGTAATATGGAAGTCATTAGCCAAAGAACACTATCTTACTTTATCATGAATATTTATTAATTCAGTTTTTGATATTGTTTTTCTTCTATCGGGATTTAGAGGATATAAGAGGATATCCGTGAGCATTTCATTGGTTAGTCCATATCTAAAGAATTTATGGCTAAGATGAAACTTGATTTAATAAGATATACACCCATCAATTAGGATTCATGTGGCCACATCATTTTGCGTATATCTTTTCCTATTTTTTCTAAAGGATGGTCTTCGATCTCTTTCATATATCGAGCAAAAGAATTTTTACCTTCTTTTCTATAAATTCCGACCCACTCTTCTGCAAATTGTCCTGACTGTATATCCTTAAGAACATTTATCATCTTTATTTTTGAATCTCTATCAATAATTTTGGGCCCCCTAGTCAATCCCCCGTATCTAGCAGTTTCACTAACACGATTATACATTCCTGTAATGCCATATTTATGAATAAGATCGACAATTAATTTTAATTCATGAAGACACTCAAAATAAGCAACTTCTGGTTGATACCCTGCCTCCACTAAGGTTTCAAATGCATGCATGACCAATGCGGAAGCACCTCCACATAAGTCGACCTGTTCTCCGAACCAGTCGGTCTCAACTTCTTCTTTAAAAGTAGTTTGAATTACTCCTGGTCTAGTGCTACCGATTCCTTTAGCCATAGCCAATACTCTATTCCATGCAGTCTTAGTATAATCTTGGAATACTGCGACTAATGATGGGGTTCCAAAACCCTCAGAATATAACTCGCGCACCCGTTGGCCTGGTCCTTTAGGTGCCACCATTATGACGTCAATATTCTTTGGTGGTTCTATCCACTGCCAATGAATAGCAGCTCCATGGGAGAAGCTTATTGCTTTATTTTCTCTAACGTGAGGAGATATATCTCTTCTCTGTAGGTATTAGCCTGTTCCATATCTGGAATTAAAATGTGGATAATGTCAGCTCTAGCTGCCGCATCGCTAATCTCCACTACTTCATGACCATCATTCTGAGCCAATTTCCAAGAATTTCCATTCTTTCTTAAACCAACTATTATCTTTAGACCAGACTCCTTCATATTATTGGCTTGCGCTCGACCCTGAATACCATAACCTATTACTGCAATAGTTTCATCCTTAATTAAACCAAGATTAACTTCATGATCAAGCCACGTTTTAGCGGTCATGAGCATGAATGAGAAATCGGTATATATATGCGCTATTATCTCAAAATAAGGTGTAGATATATCAATTTATATTAACATGCTATGGTACAACATCACGGTGGTTGTATTTTTGAAATTATGGTTCCCTACTACTAATGGTCATGTTTATAGTCAGTGGGAACCCATACTCAAGAAACGGCGAGCTCATCATCCCAAGAGAAATAGTTTTAACTATTGCAAAAATTAAGTTAGATGAGAAAATGTGTCCAAGGACACTCTCAATCTTAACACGTACTGTTGGAATAAATACTGAAATTGGTCGCCCTCGAGCCAAGTTAAATGCATTGATTAATAAAGTTATAGATATACTTGATGGAATGGAAAGATAGTGACTAGTAATAAGAACGAATATAGTGCATTCATAATTCCTCATTATGAGACTCCTCAGGAAAATATAGTAAAACTAATGAAATTAAGGAGACTGGTAGTCACAATATCATTCTTATCTAAAACAAATAGTCTATTTATAACAAGAGTAAATTAGTTATATTTTTCTTCCACCAATTTCTTGGTGTTATCGCTATAGAGGTCATCTTGTAAATAAAAAAAGTTTGCCAAGCCATCTAGCATAGACACAACTAAATTGAGATCTGAACCTATGTGTTCAGAAAGACTCTTTGTAGATTCTATCTGACGTTGCTTTTGTTGATCAAAGAGGCTGACCTTGATGTCGGTTTGAGTAATATTTTGGATATAAAATAATAAACCAAACTAAAATAGGATAATTGAAATTATAGAAATAATGCCTATTTCCCTAACCTTTCCAGAAAATAAGCTCATCATACTTATTGAGAGTTGTAAAGTATCTAATTTGTTTTTCCCCAAATTTAATGACTCATATGTTGGAGGCTACCATCCTAAAGCCTTCGCAGACTTTGCAGCAGCTTCCTCTAGTGCTTGCTTGGGTTCCTTAACACCAAAGTAAACCTCATCTATTGCTTGTTTTATATTATCAGCTATCTGAGGATATTCTGGTATGTTAGGTCTGCTATGTCCTATAGGGATCATAGAGATCAATTCCTCATAGTATGGGA
>JAJNBK010000213.1 GCA_021155845.1 Nitrososphaeraceae archaeon | reverse complement strand
ACAAATGGTGATGGTGTAGTAGATGATCAGGATACACCAGCAGCAGAAGCAGTACCAGGAGATACAAATGGTGATGGTGTAGTAGATGATCAGGATACAGGAACAACAACAACAGATACTACAGGTACAGGAACAACAACAGCCGAAAAACAACCAACAGCTACAGACCTAGAAGATCTAACAGCTCCAGATCAAAAACAACCATCAGCCCAAAAAGCACCAACAACAGCTCCAACCCCAGCTCCAACACAACCAACAACAGCTCCAGCCCAAAAAGCACCAACAACAGCTCCAACCCCAGCTCCAACACAACCAACAACAGCTCCAGCCCAAAAAGCACCAGCAGCAACAAAGGTAGATACAAAAGACCAATTATCAAAGGAAAAGATCATCTGTAATCCTGTCGAGCAGTTATTGGTGAAAGATTCTTCTGGAAATGCAGTTAGGGTCCTACAAACTATTCTCACACAAATGGGCTATGATCCAAAGGCAATAGACGGAAAATTCGGACCAAATACGGAAAAAGCAGTTATTCAGTTTCAAGAGAAAAATGGTTTGGTAAAAGACGGTAAAGTTGGAAAAAATACTTGGGCAAAGTTATGTTCCTTATATAAACAGACAAAAACAACAACAACACTTGAAGATTTGATTGGTGGTGGCGATAAAGCTAGTGGAGGTGTAATGCCAGTTAGAGAAAATGAAGTTTGTAAAATTACAAAACTTGACTTAAAATCTGGAGATATTGGAGATGACATAGTTATTCTTCAAAAAAATCTTAAGGAACTAGGATATTATCCATATGGTGTCGATCTAACTGCAAAGAAATTTGGACCTCAGACAGAGATGTCTGTGAGATTATTTCAGATTTCTAACAAGTTACCAGTAACAGGAATTGTAGATAAGATAACACATGAAAAGATATGTACCTCTTCCACTGACAAGAATAAAAACAGACAATTGATATTAAACAATTTTGTTAAAAACCCGAATGTATCTACTTTGGATTTGTTAAAAGGTGGACAGGCATTTAAACAATTTAAGTGGCATGCTGCTGATTATTTAGGAAATCCTGTAGGTCCTAATGAAAAAGAATCTCTAAAATTAGTAAATCAATTAAATAATATAATATTAGAAGATCGTGTTAATCGTCAAGCGAATGCAATACTAATAGATTCTGAATATCAAAAAGATAAAACAGGATATAATGAATATTTCAAAAAACACGTTAAGCCCATTCCTGATTATCCCAAACATCTATTGAACAAATATGCACTAGATTCGTTTGTTAAAATGAGGCAAGCTGCAAAAGGAGAAGGAATTGAAATTGTTCCATTATCAACATATCGGGATCCGGTTGCTGATGCTAAAAGAGCAGAGGAAGCAAATAATCCTAATGCCATAGCAAAAGGAATTTCGCCTCATGGACTTGGAGTGGCTATAGACATAAAAATGAGTGATGGAAATAAAAATTATAAAGAAATAACTACTTACCCATTTAGTAACATAATGGATATGAGAAGTTCATCTATTTATAAATGGCTAGTCATATTTGCAAATGACTTTAATTTCCATCCCTTTAACCAGGAACCATGGCATTGGGAATACAATTATAAAAACTTCAAACCCGTTTATTTATCAGAATTTAAAAAATGAGTTAACTAACTGTTAACTCATTTAAAATTAAATGATAAAAACTTAAATTAATTGAGTAGATAATTACATTAATTTGAACAACATGTGATATTAGATCTCATAATATATTCAATATTAATATTATATAACTTTTGAGTTAATGGAATATATCTATTTACTAGAGGTTCAATGTATTGTATATCTCTATTTACATTGCTATGATCTAGATCAAACAGAAAACCAAAAAGTAAATTATTTAGGTATATAGTATACAAGAAGCATGAGAAATCTATCTTTTATTGTGTATTTGAAATGTCTTCTAGCTCCTCTACTTTTTCTTCTATCCTTTCTTTTGGATATCAGTTTTATCTCATATTTTGCATATTTTGATTCTATCTCTATAAATCGAATTAAATCCAGGTAGTTTTAATCCAGTAAATGATCTAAACAATAATAGTTTTTTAGATAATTTATCATAATTTACTAACCTGTAATGAATGATGCGAGTAAAGGAGAATATAGCTTAATCTTTCTAATTATGCAAAAAATCAAAAAAATAAGACATATGTTTTAAATCTCTTCTGTATCCATTTTAGACGAATTTGTTATCTTGAGATAGTAAATTCCCTAAAATTAATAGAACGGTCAGAACTACCATTTAATGTTTTTTTAGAATTGTTTTCTTTTCATTCTATATAATTACATCTATAATGGTAACAATACTTATTTTGGTTTACCAAATGTTGCTGAAGAATTAATTTTTTTTATGTTTAGACATTTTATCTTGATCATAATACAATAACTTAAAATTCAGTACGTCGTTATTTTCGGGTACGTCAATATACATGATATATAGATCTTGTTTCATCAGTTGTTCATCAATAAGTTTTGCTCTATTTTTCGACTTTGGTAGATCTGGAATTTCATTTCAATTTCAAAATTTTTCCTCTGTTGATGAAATTCCAATGCGAATAATTTCTATTGTTATCTTGATATAAACATTATATTTATTATATAATAGAATAACCAAAATTTGTCTGCTCGGCTTTAAAGTAAAATGAACTAATTAATATTACAACAAAGATTCAGCTTTGAAAAGAAAATATTTGTAGAAAACCATATGTAATACTATTATTCATCCAAGTTGTAATAAAAACGATTCTTGTTCTTTATATATCAATAAAGCGTATACAGAAACAATCCTTCCTTCTTAATTTTTGCTAATCCTGAACCACTATAAGTTGAGAATATTTATTAACAAGTAATATGGAGTGACCATATGTTAGTAATAAAGACGCATTATTG
>JAJNBK010000212.1 GCA_021155845.1 Nitrososphaeraceae archaeon | reverse complement strand
ACTATGCCATTTGGAGATAATCACATTCTCTATGTAACCACAGAACCAGAAGCTGATCATTCACATATAATCAATAGGATTCGTAGCTTAGAGTCTGGGATTCAGTAAGTATTTACAGCGATGAGTTCTTCTATAGTAGTATAATACTGTATTGCACAAGTTAACCCTTCTGTTATTTTTATTTAATACATTTGGATTTAGCTTACCTATGTCATTGCCATGAAATTTTTTCTTTTCTTATTGTTTGATTACATGCTTTTGGTCAGTTTTAATCTGCTGCTCTGTGAGTTGCATAAGTTGTTTATAATGATGAAATATAATAGACATGAAAATTGGCTGTATTCTTACAAATTTAGAAGAAGAAGAAGTAGAAGAAGAGATAATAACGAATTGTATAAATGAGAAATAGAAAAAACGATCTTATCAAATATCTTTCTGTGTGATTTGTCAAGTGAGCTCTGAAAATACTTTTTAGAATACACACAGATACAACCAATTAAACCAATTTATAGCTTGTTCGCTAAAGAACAAAAGGTGCAAAGTATATCATATCAAGTCTTATACTCCTATTGATTCCTATTCTATCATCTACTACCATAAATAATAGTATAGAATACCTGTTTACTGCTGGTGGAGAGGTTCCCGGAGGTGTATCAACAAGCTCTGTGAATAAGAATCTTACACTAGATGAAAGAACAGGTAACATGAGCGATATAACATCAGGAGGAGTAACTGCGGCTTCGGTAGGAAACGGAACTGTAACTTCAGAGAGAATAGGAAATACAAGCGGTCCTACATTTGGAGGGTTATCTCCAGAATCGGCAGGTGAATAACCATCAGAAATAGCTGAAAAATAAAAAAATTCAAAATAGGTGTTGAATTACACAGCTTTTATTGTTATTAGGTTCATATTTGGATATTATAATTAAATGATTTCAGAATAAAAGCGCATATACCTTCTAATTATATTGATGCTTTTATTTCTTAGACATGTGTGAAGATAATTATTAGAAGAACAAGAAGTCAATCTGACTATTTAGCTTCTACCTATATACATAGTGAATTTTTTCACTAATATTTCTGATGCTGCAGAAAGAACTGAGCATCTGGATTCATCTAGAGCAAAGAAGTAGCATCTATTGTTATTATCATATTCCTCTTTCCCACTTTTAACTTCCTGAATTAGTTTCCCTGAATTTTCTTCAGAGGTATCATTTAATCCCTTTTAATGTTATGTCTTTTTGCCACCATTTCATATATAGGATTACCATGGAAATCGTTATCGATGTCATTGGAATCAATATCAATTTTTAGTACTTGATCACTTAGCATGTTATTGTTACTACTATTTGTAAAGTTCCCAATCTTCACCAAGTAACCAGGTGACATCCCGCGCCATAGAGAACTTCGGCTTTCATTACTGTATCTCCTTCTATCATCATCATATCTGAATCTCTCATCATTGCTAATGATGATAATTATGATGATGATTTGTTGTCCATAGAAGAAGAAAGAATCGGGCATGAATATGCTACCAATTCTACCAGATAAAGATAGGTTAATGATGATTATTCTTTTGGTATCAGGCATGGTTACAGATATCATGGTTATGGAATGTCAGTTTAGACTTACTGAGTTATCCACCAAACATGTCTTTTAGAGTGTCAACTATAGGATTTTCTGTTTCATTAACAGGAGTAGCTGTTGTCGCATTAGTCATTTCTGTCTGATTAGACATCGCGGCAGTCTCATTATTCATTATTGCCGTATCAGTTTGGTTATTCATTGTTTGGTTCATAATTAATTCGGTTTCGTTATTACCCATACCTTGTGCAATTACACTTGGCAAAGAACTAATTAACAGTACTCCACCCATCAATGCTGTGAGAGATAAAATGGAAACGTTAACTAAATCCTTGGATATCATCGTTCACAACAAATTATGTTTAGTTATTTAACTTTAACGTATTGCTGTATTTAGTTGTTGAATCATTTACAACAAAAGAGAATATCAAGTATATTAAGATAGAATTGAAAATTTGATGACTATTTTCCATGTGCTAAGAGTAAGTGTAAATTAAAACATGTCAGAAATTGGTTCAATCTCTTTGTAGATCATTATAATAAAGAGGTGTGTGCCAACTGAATTATACGTTCTTAATCTAGTCCCTAAGTACGAGTGCACGATAATTATTCATTTTACAATGCATCTCTTATAATATGAAATATTTATCGAGGCAGGAGTTCATAGCCCATATATTATACATATCATCTCTTTTTATTGATTAAGGAAATAGCGATAGATTTCAAAAAAAATATCATTAGTTAAGATTACTTTCAAATTGTTGACTCATTTCCTTCTTCTTCTTTAGAAGATTTGGGTTTGAGGCGTTGGTATTGTAGCTTGAATAATTCAATTACTGCAGGTATATCATCTTCACCTCTAATCCAATAGCTAACCCATCCTGATTGTGGAAGAACATGATGAGCTGTAACACGTCCAGAGTTAACAAGCTCGTTTCTCATACTCATTGGAAATGGTAAGTCAGCTAAACGATCACCATGTATATGTCCCATTTCTCTTTTGCTTAAACGAAATTCGATACCTCCAAATCTATGTGCTTCAGCAGTAACATAGGGCCAACTTAGTATTTCTTTTTTAATCGTTTCTAAAATTGTACTCATAGATATTTTTTATTACTCTGTATTTATAAACTTGTAGGTTTACAAAATATATTAATTCCTAGTCGCTAAAATGTATTATCTACGAGATGAAATTTTTAGTAGGAAGTTGAAAATTCATTAGATTTGTAAACCTAATGGTTTGTGTGTATTAGATGCCTATTCCAACTAATTTAGAAAATGTTGCTGATGGATTTAGTGAACCAAAAAAGAAGCTGCTTTATTATCTTAAAGTTATGCAGCAAGCAGGACTTGAGGAATTGGCGAATGTTATGAAGGTGTCGAGAATGGCAGTTCACAAGCATCTTGGTCTTCTACAACAGAGGGGTCTAGTAGAAGCTGTTGAAACAAGAGGACATGTTGGCAGGCCAAGAATGGTGTATCAACTAACAAGTCAAAGCAAGACTGTTTTCCCAAAATCATATAGTGCAATTGCAACACATGCTCTTGATTTTATTGAAAGAAATATGGGTAAAGAAGGGGTTGAAAAGGTTCTACATGAACGTCAGAGCGAACTTTTCGATCAATATTATAAGCGTCTTAAGGATTTGGATTTTGATAAACAAGTTAAGGAATTAGCTAGGATTAGAGATGAGGAAGGATATATTGCTGAATCAAAGAAGGAGTCAAAGAGTGGTGGTGGTGGAAAATATGTCCTTTTAGAATACAACTGTCCGATAATACATATAGCTGAAAAACATTGGGAAGCATGTTCTACTGAAAC
>JAJNBK010000211.1 GCA_021155845.1 Nitrososphaeraceae archaeon | reverse complement strand
TAGCAATATTCTTGGATAGAGCTTTTAAAGGTAAAGAATTGAAAAGGGACTTTAAAGGCGCAAAATTCAAAATAATTCCTATGGCAAAAGGTAAAAGTGTTCAGCAAATAAAATATTAAGCTCAATTAGTTCATCGGTCCAAAATCAACATATGATCTTTGTCTAAGTTCAACCAATGTTGTAAGCTATCTTGTTCAAAGAATATTGTATGCAAACTACTACTATTAATATTGTATGGCAACAACAACAATATTCTTTTCAACTGATTCCAATCCATTCAGACTTGTGGTTTGAATAAATAAAGTCATAGTCTTATGCCACAGCGTGCTTTCTTCTCTTCACTCTTTGCGTCATTATGACTGTCGTAATTTTTCTTGTTAGCGAATGCATCAGTACTTGTTCTAAGGAGGCACATTTAAAGATAGGATTTGATAAAATATAACGTGTCATCACCAACTTTTAACTCTGAAGTCTCGGTCAAAAACTCTCTTGATTTACTGTCCAAAAAATGGGAGATAGACCCTAAAGTATATGATCTTCATCTCGGTAAAAGAAATGACGTAGTTGATACAATAGTAAATGTAGATGGCGTTTTGTTTCATATTCCAACACTTAACGATGATGGTCTGTATGTATTATGGAAGTGTTTATGTGGCCAGATTGTCATAATTGCTGCGAACGACAAGGAAGACTTCCATTGACAAGTGATGATATCAAAATTATTGCTAAAAAGATAGGATATGATTCAAAAGCAGAGTTTGTCAAGCATGAAACAACAATATCTAGTTGGCAAGAACAAGAAGCATTTGGCAATGTTATAACTACCCTTACTATGCTCTCGCTTAAGAGAAAATCTGACGAGAAAGAAGAGGATGATGGAACTCCGATAACATGTCGATTCTTGAATGAAAATGGAGACTGCAGAATCCATCCCGAAAAGCCAGGAGTTTGCTGGTTATATCCATTTGCTTCCTGGTTAGAATCCGACAAAGGAAGAGCAATAGTACATGCAACATTTCAATGATATGATGCCTGTTTTAAAGGAATATTCAAAAAAAATATACAACTATAATATGTCTATCAGTAGGACTACAAGAGAAAATTATGGCTTTATTAATTTCGTTGATATGAGAAAAGAAACAAACTAGACATTAAAATTGTTGATTTATAAAAGAAGAGACGCATGCGTTAAGAGATATAAGAACACCTGCTTTTAAGGCCATATTGATATTTATAGAAGATAGTTTATTTTATTTAATTTTTTCTTATTTAAGTACGGTCACTAAGATGCATTATTGATTTGATAAAGCTTTGTATTATCATAGTGGTTAAGCGATAATAATATGATAGAAAAGATATTGTTCAATTTAACGATAGTTAATTATCGTAATATGCTGTTATTAGAAGATGTATTGTTTGCCGATTGGTTAATAGGTTACTGCAAAATAATGTTAATGAAGAAAGTAATATTGTCATTCATAAAGTACAGGCTTATAAGAATTAGAAAGTTAACAAAAAATAGAATCTATCTGATCTTTAAGTATGTTCTTTATTTATATATTAAGTTTAAAATAAAGTGTGGATGGTATTAGGTAGAAGAAGAAATTTTACTCTCAGATATCCGGGGAATAGAGTCAGATATCAATTATCTATCAAATAATTACGATGTATTCTTCACCAGCCATGATCCATAAATTTTTCGACTAGATTAAAATAAATAGGAATTGCTTGTTGGCTTGGTTCCAGATAGAAGTAAAATTATTTTGTATATCTGTTTGTATATCTCATATCATTGATGGGCGTGTAGAGATTTGGCCGCTGTATAGAGAATCATATGATATAAGATGGCATGGATTGACTAGTCTATAAAATAGAATAATGTATAAAAATTACACATGTAATAAGGGTGAGGATACTACTTTATAAAGCAATTACTAACGTTAGAATAAATAGAAGCATAAAGGACTAGTTAAAAGCGAACTCGTTCAGTTTGACTTCCATCGACATGTTCGTTCTTTAAGTGCCTTGCAACATCTTCTGCAGTAGTAAAAATTAGATCACATTTTGGACAAGCAAATCCCGTATCTGACATGGCTGTATCTCTTCTTTATTATATCACTTTATAGAATATACAGGTTAGCATTAATATTAACAAATTGTATATTTTTCTTATACATTTACTATCTGGTAAGTCGTTACTATAGTTTATGATCTGCTGAATCATTGTAAGATTACTGGCCTTTTCTATTGGTCAACAATTTTATTTTTTAGTTGGATGTGTTACTGTGTTACTGTATCATGGTAATATGCAAATGATAGAGCGATTCCTTTATATATTGCATATAAAAGTCATATTTGTCTTACCTCTTTAGATTACTTCGTTTGTATTTGCTAGTATACCTTAGTTATCTAAAAACCATGCAGCAGTTATGCTAATACAGGCTTTTTTTAGATCTCGATATTGAGTTTGACTCTTTCATAACTCTTCAATATTATAATTTTTTTGCTTCTGCAACCCCTACTTGGCTTGCTTTGGAATGCTAATCATGAAAGGTCCAATATAATTTGTATACAATTACATGCTAAAAATAATGCTTGCTATTTTTGAAAGATATAGATAATTTTTAGACTATTTTATTACATGATTACTATATAACTTCTTATTTGCTGTCGTCTTCTCTTTAATGAAAATAATTTTTGTTGTATATATATTACTGATGAGTGGAAGGTCTAGAAATGCTATCTTATGGAGACAATTTAAAAGTCAATTATCTTCTTCTTCCTCTTCTTCTTCTGCAACTTTAGAATTAATTAGATTATTATTTTCAAATTTATTATTAACTGAATCTTCATCAACATCTATCCCAAATTCAGTGGCATTGATTATTGTATTAGAACTAAACGTATTATCTGATGCACCTGTATTGACAAGTATACCATTTGATGTAGCATTTATGATGGTATTATCATAGATATTATTCTTAGAAGACTCTGACTTTAAATAAATTCCATCTCCGCTATTTGAAACTGTATTATTATATATTTCATTGTTATGTGATGCTGAAACAAATATGCCTTTAGCTTCGTCATGTACATAGTTATTTCTTGCAACTGAATTATACATATTTATACTAAACATGATACCTGAATCTGCATTATTGTATACTTCATTCCCTTCAATTGTAATATTGTAACAATCTAGCGAACAGATTATACCGATTCCACCATTGCCATGAACCACATTATTGCGAATAATCATATCATGTGTTCCAGTATGAGGATCTAATCCATAAATGGTGTTGTCATGAACATGATAGTCTTCGATAATCATGTCTCCTACTCCTTTTGAATAAAAACCAAACCAGAGATCGTGTATATGATTGCCTTTTAGTACACGTCCATCACCTGCATAGTAGCTAAGATAATTGAGATAAGCAAGCTCTGAATTAGTAATATCCGTAGTTCCTGTTGCTTCGCCTTCAACTATGATATATGGTATAAGTTCTGGTTCTTTATCCTCGTCATAGGCTGGTATTTTAGCATAATCATTTGTTGCTGGATTCCATGAAGTTATCTTTACTGAATCAATTTTCAAGTTGCCATATACCTCGATTATATGCTCAGTATTCCCATCAGCATTAATCTTTAGCCATGTTGTATCAGTTGAATTAATATATAATGTAGCTTTGTCAGCTACTACAATACCTGCATTTAATAACCATACTCCATTATTAGATTGTTGTTCTTCTTTATCTAAAATGGTGTTATCATTTAGTTGATTATCTATATCAGTAAGACTTGCAGAATTACAAGTTACTGTAATAACTTTAGTAGACGAATCATAGGTAATGCAAGGAACAGAATCTGCACTTTGAGAAGATAATAAGAATAGTGCAGCAAAAAAATACATTGTAATTAAAACAGACAAGCACAATAGTTTTAATTCAATAAGATTTTGATACTTTTTATTTACCAACAATTGTAACTTCATAGAATAAATAAGGAGTTCATAACCTTTCATCCTTCTATCCAAGATCTATTAATATCTAAAGAGAATACACTTTTTAACAGCAGTGTGACGAAAATCTGTCTTAACCAATAAATAATATTCATATATTAATGAGAATTACAATAGTACATTATAATATTCTAATTCATAAAAAACAATAATAAAGTATTTCATGTGCCTCGAAGGCCAATTTAGAGCTGCTAGATTACTTGCAAGTATTATAATCATCATCCTTTGACAATAGTATGATTTAACAAACGATATGACAATTATTCTGACTCCAATTCGTTTATTGCCTGTTTGAAATGAAAAAACAAGACATCAGACAATATCAATATTTTATATCATATAGGACAGAGGTTACGCCTTTATATTGCAAAAACTTTATTCTTCTTTCCACTAATCAACTTCTGCAATTCCTTAACGCAAGAATCTAACTCTTGTTTTGCGTCTTTTTCATTGTCATTGTTAACTATAATTTCGCCTGGTCCAAACTTTGCATTATTGATAATAATCGGTATTTTTACATGCAATATTTCTGCAATGAACTCAAAAAGATGCGGATAAGTACTATTATTGATATAGAGGTAAGTCGTCGTTCCATTACTTTCAACGACTTCTTTCTTCAGTGGGAAAGCGAAATCCGTCGATGATAGAAAATCCATCAGATTAATTGCTGCATTCTTTGACTTCGATTCTTGTTCACCTTTTTTTAATTCTACATACTCTTTTGCTAATTCCTCTAGTTTGTCAAAATCGACCATACTCTCTAAATATTATTAGTCTAACAGCTTAATTACTGTATATACCTTTATAATGTTTGATTATCAGTCAGCGTATTTATAATGTTTATTTAAAATATCATATTAGCTGGCGATCAAGCAATGCTTGCAAAGAAAATTGCCATGCGATACAGGCTGAGGCTTCCCTATCATATACGTCAATTATACTGCAAAAAGTGTAAATATTTTATTATTCCAGGAAGAAATGCTCGAGTAAGAATAGGAAGGTCTAATACGAAAGCCTTAAGAATCACATGTTTGAAATGTTATCACACCTATCGCAAAATCTTATTGCCTCGAGAATAATTTTATATATTTTTTGAAAACAATGCTCTTAAATGAGAATAAGGATTTATAAGGGATCTACCTCGTGATTATTCAGTAACAACTATGGCCAAGGCTTATGATATTCCAGCGGCTTATCTCATTTCAAGATTGGCTGAACAGCTTAAGAAAGATAAAAAAATTGCACCTCCAAGCTGGGCAGCATTCGTCAAGACTGGTCCTCATGCTGAGAAAATTCCTCAAAATAAAGACTGGTGGTATATTAGATGTGCTTCTTTAGTGAGAAAAGTTTACATGCACGGTCCTATCGGAATTTCAGACTTGAAGAGTGCGTATGGTGGTAGAAAAAGGATTGGATATAATTTGGATCATCATAAAGACGCCGGCGGGGCAATTATCCGCAAGGCATTACAACAATTGGAGTCAGCTGGTTACATAACTAAAAAAAGTAAAGGCAGATTAATGTCAGATGATGGGATGAAAAAAATCGATAGATTAGCTACTGAAATTCAGAATGATATTATCAAGACCGAACCTGAGTTGCAACGATATGCTTAGTTCTCTTCTTTGAATACTATGTCAGCCCCTCAATCACCACAACCAAACGACGAAGAATCCAAGCGACGTGAAGCTGAAGCCGCAGCTATGCGACAGCGTGCTTTAATGGTTTTGCTGGATCCTGCAGCTCGTCAGAGGCTAATGAATATCAGAATAGAACAGAGCTCTTACAGATGACGAGTTAAAACAGATTTTGCTTAGTCTCCAGCAGCCAAAAAGAGACTTCAAAATAAATAGACGTTAATGATATGCAATCACTTGGTTTTGAATAAATTTTTTCTTCAGCTTCTTCGTGCTATTCTAACACAGAGCCGTCAGAAAGTGATGATTTATCTCTCTGCGCAATTAATTTAGCGACATTAGTCTAGTTAAATATATTAAGTATAAAGAATTCTTCAACTTTATGAAGGCAGCCGTATTTCGCGAATATAGTAAGGATCCAACAAAAGTTGTAAAAATTGAAGATATTGACATGCCCAAGTTGAAACCTGATGAAGCTATGATAAAAGTAGAATCAGCATCTTATAACTATAATGACTTGTGGGCTATTTGGGGTGAACCTCTAAAGACGCCATTACCACATATCTCTGGCAGTGATGTGGCAGGAACCATAGTAGAAGTTGGCGAGGATGTTTCGAAATTGAAGGTAGGAGACAGAGTTGCCTCTCATTCAAATTTGAGCTGCAGAGTCTGCGATATGTGTACCTCTGGCAGGGAATACGACTGTAACGATAGATTGGTCTGGGGTTTTCAGACAGGTCCGCTATGGGGAGGTTTTGCTCAATATACTCATTTGCCCGAGGTAAATGTAGTGAAAATACCAGATAGTGTATCCTTTGATGACGCAGCAGCAATTTCAATGGTAGGAATGACTTCATGGCATATGCTAGTGGGCAGAGCCAAGATAAAGCCAGGCCAAACAGTTCTGATCATGGGAGGAACAAGTGGAGTAGGTATGTCTGGGATCCAAATTGCAAAATTATATAGGATAAATGTTTGGAGCTTGGTGCAGATCATGTAGTTAATCATAGGGAAGCCGATTGGTACAAAAAAGTGAGAGAAATTACAAAAAAGCAAGGAGTAGATGTTATCTTTGAGCACATCGGCAAATCCACATTTGCACAAGAAGTCGGTCTTTTGAAAATGGGAGGAACGCTCGTTGCTACTGGTGCTACGACAGGATATGATTCAACTATTGACTTGAGATATTTATTCTTCAAAGGAACAAACTGGCTTGGGTCTACGCAGGGAACTAGAGCAGAACTCGAAGAAGTAATGTATTGGACAGGCAAAGGAAAGATAAAACCTCTCATATATACAATTTTACCCTTCAATGATATGGTAAAAGGCCATGTCATGATGGCCAATGCTGAACAAATTGGAAAAACTCTTACTGCTCCACAGAAACTCTAATCTCAAATAT
>JAJNBK010000210.1 GCA_021155845.1 Nitrososphaeraceae archaeon | reverse complement strand
TGTGCTAGATATGTGAAAGAAACAGAGCCAATAATTTATGAGACTTATATTCAGACAGGTAAGGTTAACTTAGTCTTTAAACATTTACCTAATCGTGGTTCTGATTCTATGGGTGCTGCAATTGCAGCTCAATGTACAAATGATCAAGGCAAGTTCTGGGAATACCATAAGATATTATATACAAATCAGAAGCCAATTGATTCTGGTTGGGTTAGTAAAGATAACCTAAAAAAATTTGCTTCGAAGATAACTGGATTGAATATGAGCAATTTTAATTCATGTTTGGATAGTGAAAAATACAAATCCCTTGTGGAGAAAGACCTTGCTTTTGGTTCTTCATTTGGATTTCAAGACACTCCATCTTTCATAATAGTCAATAACGATGGATCAAAGCCTGAAATCTTAAGAGGAGCTCATCCATTTCCTTCATTCAAAGCATTAATAGATAAGAAAATTGTACAAAAGTAAGAGGATAATATTATAATGGTATCGAATATGATGAGAACAATAATACCACTATTATCAATTAGACTAGTATTCTCAAACTCTGCTTATATTATTCTAGCAGGAGCTATAACAATAGGATTTTGGATTCTCTTTAGTGTGTTTGATCAGCTCCTCTTTTTCTTACCTGTATTGGTATTTTACTTACCACATGATGCAATTACAGGATTTATTCTGTCAAATATAACTGCCGTAATAATGGGGATAGTGATAAGTATGAATGTTTACATGCTAAAACATTCAAAGTTGAAGATTAGTAAATCATTGTTCTCTGGATCAACGATAGGAATTCTATCAAGTACATGTGCTAGCTGTTCCTCATTGGGTTTTCTTCTCATATCCACATTTGGTGGATTAGGCATTGTTGCATCAAATTTCCTCTCCATATATCAAATTCCGTTGCGTTTAGTATCGATCCTCTCCATATATCAAATTCCGTTGCGTTTAGTATCGATAGGTATTCTAATATGGGCACTATATTCGATGCATAAAAAGATCACAAAGAGTTGTTGCAATCTAAATGGCTTGGATAGCAGACGAAATAATACCGATAGAATGAATACAGGCAAGCATATGATGTAATTAGACAAAAAGACACACAAATATTTATTCTCTTACTATAACATTGTGTATAAGAAAAAATTGCGCAGAATTACTATCTTATTCTTTCTTGATATCAGTAACCTAAGTTATAATCTAAGTTACTTTTGTTGACAGAGCGCCTTTATTGCTTTATTACTAATATTATTTTCATTATCAGTTATACTACATAAAATAATTCTAATATGATCTTAAAACCTATTATGTAGACTTGTTAGACTTGTGCATTGGTAACAATCTTTTTTTCTCACAACTTCTTTTACTGATTGACGTAGACCTCGTTTTTATGTGATTTCTCTATGTGTATGATATTTTAATAAAGTTATTTTTAAATAAACTCCAATAATTTATCCTGCTATGGTATAGCAATTTGCCTATATATTTGTGCTATATTCGTATATTCTATATTTGCCAACTTATCGTAATAATGGCTCTGAAAGAACAGAGGTATTATACGTTGCAGACAACGTAATGAATGAATGCACTATTACAATTTTTATCTAAAGCAAATGGTAGAATAGATTCTTGTGCTGACTATAAAGGGCCTTCAGTGGCTATCGGAGTTCAAGAATATAAGAAATAAGTTTACAAAAGAAGGAGCTATTTCTATTACCTCAGAAAAGAAAGATAGTCAAATAGTTGTTAGCATAAAAGATACTGGTACTGGAATAGACCCAGAAATAATGCCAAGACTGTTTTCAAAGTTTGTTACAAAATCCCAGTCAGGAACTGGACTTGGACTTTTTATTTCAAAAAGCATAATTGAATCCCATGGTGGCACGATGTGGGCTTCAAAAAATAACGAGACTAATCAAGAAAATGGAAGAGGAGCATTATTCACGTTTAATCTACCCCTAAGCATACAGTAGCGAATAAAGAACATTGTAGGCGATTAAATTTGCAGTAATGTATAGTATAGGATATTATTACTATGGGGAAGGTGTAACTCATACCACAGTGTAATGTGTGTAAGGCGATTGGAAGAAGTTATGAAATCATTTCACTAAGACCTCTGTATATTTCTAAGAAACGCCTGCCCTTGTATGTTATTTTATAATAATAGGAAGATCGTTGCTTTTCTTTTTCTTCCTGTTCTTTTTGATACTCTTCTATCAAGCCTTTTTCCAATAGAACTGACAGATATTCTTTCAACTGAGCAAAAGATAGAAAAACATTGTACATTATTTTCGTCTTTGTTAATCCATTATCACCGTGACTATTAACAACTTCTAGGATATGTCCAATTATGTCAGTCTTGCTACGGTATTTCATAACAGTAATAACATTGTTCATATATCGTGGTTAAATTCCTAACTACTACTCTTGAATAGCAATTTATTTGATCAACATTAAGCTTGAACACAGACAAGGTATATGAGTATTTATAAACAGTTCTATACTCTTGAAAAAGAGTCTGTTTTATATTTTCAACCATACAGTAATTTCTTTCTATCATTCATATCATTTCTTTTCATTCTATTATGCCAAGAGACCTAGTCACTTATACACCAATCAGATCTTTCTGGATGCTCTTTTTTTATAGACATCCTTAATTTACGTTAACATTCATTATAAGACATTCGGTCAAGATTAACGATAAATATTTCACAATGATAGTATAAAAGATAGGGTCATAAAAGAAAAAGGGGAGAAAGAAAAATTGAAACAACAATTAAAGTCAATGAATCCAGGTTTAAGACAGTTTTGGAATAAAAATGAGAGGTTACATGGGAAATGTTAAGATTTAAAAAGAAATTCTACAATGGTTTCCATGATGAATTCATCAATATTAGACGCAGATGTAAAAGAACTTTGTATCCATGTTATGAAAAAACTGATAGAAAGAACACAAAATGGTGAAACTAAAAGTACTAACAAAAATGCTGTTTATAAAGAGGCTTGTGCTTCATCAAGTGGAATTGGAGCCTTTGATTCTAGTAATATTACTCTCAAAAACCGTGTTTTTGAGGAACTATTTACAAGAGGACATATCAGCCAAGGGAGTAATTCTGATGAAATCAAAATTACAGACATAGGAAAGAACTATCCAGAGTACCTTAATACGTAATAAACTATATCTAGACTTATTGCATTAATCATGAAAAATTTGTGTAAATAGTAATTTCAAGATTCATCATATACACCATATACAGAATATTATACTGCCTAATAGAGATACTATAACCAAATTCTTGCAGAGGAGTGTATCTTGAAAAACTTTAAGTTCTTCTTCTTAAAATAATGATAAAATTCTTTGTGCCAAAACTATTATTGTTGTGTTGGTTTTTCGTTGTTGTTGTTCTTCTTCTTCTAGGTCTAAATTCTAAATCTACTCCACGTTTATCGTTATAATTGAGGGTAAAAGCTTCAATAGGTAAAATAGGAAAGCTTGACATTTTCCTGTTTAAGCACATAGGACATTTAATGCGTCGATGTATAGGTCTTGATTAAAAAAAGAAGATTTTGCTTTCCTACACATAAAATATAATTACGATGTTACCTCCTGCACCGTATTGAGACCTGTGCTTCTGCTGACTTTTTTCTCCTCCTTCCTGGTCATTATTATTGATACCTTCTTTAGTTGCTAAAGTTTAATAGCACCTGATAAACATATCCAACAAAACGAAAGTTACTAGTAATGACAAATAGAATATTGCTTGTAGATAATGAAGATGATAATAATATAGTTTTCAAAATTGCTTTAGAAGATGGAGGATTTGAAGTAGATATATATATAATGATTCTCTTTTGGAATTATCTAATTTTAAAG
>JAJNBK010000209.1 GCA_021155845.1 Nitrososphaeraceae archaeon | reverse complement strand
ATTTACTTTACCGTCTGCTGCAGATTTTTGTGATGTTTCAATTTCATGTATAGAATGTTGTACATAAACTATAACATTCGGAATCATCAATCCAACAAATATTATTGATAAAATCATCATATCTTTATGACGTTTTAATGTAGAAATAGCCACAATTTGTAATATAGCATACTTAATATATTAATATTAGAGTAAATTTGTTATACTAGTGTTTAATAGTATCTTATGATCTTCTCTCTTTTTGTATAAAATGAAGTAAAAGAACTATAATATAAACAAAATTTTTAACAAATGCTATTAAAGTATTACAATTAGTTGTTGAATGTATTATATAAATTATAAAAAATTGTTTTGTATTAACCATTTTTTATTGATTAATTAATTATTAGATCTGAATATCAATTCATAAATAGAAAGATGGAGAATTAATTAAATTTCATAAACTAATCTCATTTCTATTGATTAATATAAATTCGTAACAAAATAATCAATTAGATATGCCAAACCATTTCTTAATATAATACATTAATGTAGATGAAATATAGAGGAAAATGTCTAAGATAACCAGAATAGACCATACATTCAACAATACAAATTACATCAGCTCACTGTAAAGACTATTTAATCTACAAGAAAGTTATATCAGTATTTATATATTTTAGAGACGAATCTTTATCTACAATGACAAAAAGTGATCCTAAAACCCATAGAATTGATGATAGTACAAATGCTGACTCAAATGTATTACTTACACAATATAGTTCTGAAGCATCACAATTAATTCAATCATTTACTAAACAAATTCCATTTGTTGTAATAACCCTAATTGTTATTGCAGCCATGACAACTTTTGATTTAGTTATGGATTTAGGATTTGCTAGAATTTTACCTGATGAGACAATAGATGCAATGATAATTTCTGTATCAATACTTCTTATTATATTTCTTTTATGTGCAATACGTCCTGTAAAGAGATCCCAAAAAATATTAGATAAATGGTCAAATCTGTTTGAAAATAATGCAATTAGAACTGGAATTCTATTAAGTATCAATAATAAGAGTAAAGAAGAAATTCTAAATGCATTATCAGAAACCATTGAAGAAATAGATATACCATTACATCAATATATTTCGAAATCAAAACAACATAATGAATTTTATAATATTAGTATTGATGATACTAGTAGTACCACTTTTGATATCCTAATTGATAAATCAACAATCAATCCTGCCATAGATTCCAGTTCTCTGAAAAATACTATTCAAGATTATGGAGGCATTTTAGTTAAAATAATAGAAAAGACTATTGATAAAAATACTACTCAAACTTTTATAGAATCCTTACAAAAATATAAAATGAAGAAAGGTAATAAAATAGGATTAGCTCTGCTAATAGGTGAAAGTATAGACCAAGAAAGTTATCAACTGATAAATAAAATCAAAGATAAAAACATAAGAGAAAATTTAATCTGGATAGAAAAGCCTGATAATCCAGACTTGAGTTTGAATGCTCTTAATAATGCTTAATCTATCTATTATTAATTTATCCATTTGTATCATCTTCATTATTCATACTTCTAACAAAAGATAAAAACTCTTTAATCCATTTTAAATAAGCATCAAATCCTTTTTCTGTTACAAGATATAATTTTGTAGTAGTAGGATTAGTGGATGAAGATGATGAATTATCTATAGTCGTAGATTTAATATAGCCATTCTCTTCTAATCTATTTAAAATCAAGGAAATTCTATCTGGACGTTGTTGTCTGATTGCAGTAATTTTTGTCATTATATGATATTTACTTATAGGTGTTTTTGTTGAATACAAGCAAAGATATTCTAATATTGTTAACATGGTATATTCTGAAGAAAATCTCTTTGCTTTTGTTGTCAACCTTTATAGTTTATTTTTAAAGGTAAATAAGTTATTTTATAAAATAGAAAATAAAGTAGCAAAAAAATAAATTTTTTTATTGTTACTGAACAGGATTATAACATCTAGTTATGTTTTTCTTTTTAGAGTTTCCTCTTGTGTTCTGGATTTATTGAAGACTATTATTCGGTATATTGGATATCCAGATATTGCGATTATAACTCCTTATAATACTTTGTAAACATATTATATTTTCCAATATAGAATTCCACACCTATAATAGGAACTCCTACAGTTCGAGATGCGATATAAGTAATTATCAATATCGTAGAAGTAACTATCAATAATGAATAAGGTAAAATGCTCTTTAATTTCTTAACTAAAATCTATCCTAATAAACCCAAATAAAGTATGATAGATCCAGCAAATAGTGCAATTTCAATTTGAAGTTCTGGTATTTCTCCGTCTAATCCTTCAGCAGCAACTTCTATTAAATGACTATATTCATTAGATGCTAAAATCAAATACCATAGAAGATTTGAATATTTGAGATATGATATTGTATCTAATAATAAAAAAAGGACCCTTAGTTTTGTTAAGGTCTCTTACAGTTGGGCATTTACTATGTTTTTTTTGATAATAGTATGTGTTGTACTTTGTTTTTATGAATATTCATATAATAGTCTAAATTGCTATTTCTTAACTAATAATTCTTTAAACAATTTTTTACTATATATAATGAGTTCGATTAAGTTGTATAACTACCTTTAACTTGAATAAAATATATCCGGTTTATTATAACAATTATTTAGAATAAATTAATAGTCTGACAATTTAACTATGGATGTGTATTTATAATTTGTTTTCTATAGATGATTAATATGGCTAATAATCAAATTCTATTGATATTGCCAATACTGTTAGCTCTGACAACACATGTAGCAACAATGGAAGTCTTTGCCCAACCCGGTAGTATCCCTACATTACAACATAATGATGCTACCTATGCAGTAAGCATAGTTCCTGGTGCTGCTCTGATGCTACCTATGCAGTAAGCATAGTTCCTGGTGCTGCTCAAAAAGAGAACATACATCATTATTATCCTCCACAAATTGCCGTTCCTACAGGCACTACTGTAGGCTGGTTTAATAATGACTTTGGACAGCCTCATACAGTAACCAGTGGACAACCAAAAGCAACAGATGAAGGCTCCATATTTAATTCAGGCATAATGCCAGCTACAGCTAACTCTTTGTTTCAATTCACATTTACACAACCTGGTGAATTTCTATATCATTGTATTATTCATCCATGGAGAGTGGGTGCAGTGACTGCAAGTGATGCATTT
This sequence comes from Nitrososphaeraceae archaeon, assembly GCA_021155845.1. Next base: position 2,915 of record JAJNBK010000209.1, on the reverse strand, counting down.
TTTACAGGCGAAGGTTTTAAAATAGATATAGGTTCAGGGGCAGTATGGGACATTACAACTCATCCAAGAGTATTATTAGATATCGAACCACAGACAATACCATTAGATAGAACTACCCCAATTACTTATAATGTAACTATCAGTGAAGGTGAAAATAATAATGATAGAATATTATTTTCTAAATTATTTACGACTGCCGGTCAATCACTTCCCCTTGAGTTAATTTCTGCAGAAGGTAATGAAACTATTTCATATGGGAAACCAGTAGAAAGTCCAATTAAAGTTTTATTCGACTTTAGAACTGCTTAATTTTTTACTTTTATTTTTGTTTTGATTAAGATAGGATTACCTATCATCAATATTACTGCTTTTAAAAAATTTAATTTGTTGCATTTTTAGACACAGAAAAAATAACAACTAATTCTTATAGAATAATTATTAATGTTATAAAAAAATGTTGGTTTAGACATCATTGGAGTGTGGAATGATAATGAACTCAGTCATTCTTGGGCCAATATTATAACTTTTCTCTCAAAATTATTAAACTTTATTAACTATATCATCTAAATATATATCAAGAGGTTCTGTTTGGAGTTCTTTGGACTGAAAAAACCAAAATAGAGGACATGTAGCTCATGAGCCTCACTGAACCTCCTGTTTTGTTACTTTAATAGCTCAACTATATCTCTAATATAGTAAGAAAAATTAATAATTGTAAAATCATTTTTAGATAATTTAATAATAATAAATTTAAATAAAAGATAGTTTTGATAGAACGATATTTCTGATATTAAATTGTCATATTTAGAAATTAATGGTCAAGTTTTATCAAAAAAAATAAGGGAAAATTATTCAAAACAAGAAAAAAATGATAAGAATTTTAATAAAAATGAATTAGAACCCACATCAGATGTGTCAGATTGGTCAGATTCAGATACTATAACTGGATTTAAAATGTCTCCTAAAGGTAGATTTTATCAAACAACACCAGAGCGGCATCGTGAATTGAAATATGGTGTAGAGGGTGAAGATTGGAATTGAAATTACAACAACCTAACCAACAAGAAGAGAAAATAAAACCTCCTAAAAGATTTTCATTAGATTATCTTGATTACGACCAACGTGAAAAAATCCTGAAACATCTAAAAGTAGGTAAAACACTAAAATGTCACCACAAGAATTGCGAATTTTTTGAAATTGAATTTCCAACTTTATGTGAGTATAACATTCATTGTCATACAAGACATAAAAGATATCCATTACATCCAGAACTATCATTAATTGAATTATTGAAGTTAGAATCGAGAGGTAACCCGTGGGAACTAGATTCTTCTAATGTTACTATAATTGAGAATATCAACAGTAAGAAATCTTAAAGTTATCAAGAGGTAGAAAACGGATTAGACTTTCTATTATCTCATTTCAATCAAAAAAGATTATTATTTCCAAGAAAAATACAAACCCTTGCTTCCAAAGGTAAACAAATTGAGGTATTTTCTAAAGAAGAAGGAATGAAATATTTTGAAGAATCGGATTTTGTAGACTGTAAAATAAATAATTTTCCTTCATTTACAAATTATAAAGGAATTCAAAGATATCCACCTGACTCCATTTTTATCGACATAGATAGAAGCACTTTCAAAGACGATAAGAGTTTTGAAAATGTGTTATCTAAAACTCTGAAAAATATTAAAGAGAAGTTAAATGGACATCCAAGAGTTAACTATAGTGGGAATGGTTGTCACATTGTTTTACCAATTGAATGTCCAATTCTAGAACAAATAGAACAGTTCCAAAAATACAAAGATATTTTTCTATCTCTTAATCTTTCCCAAGAATTTCTAAGGTTCGCTGAAGATTTTCTATCAAATGGTAAAGCAGATACAGATCATCCTCCTTCCTTCAAGTCGTGTCAGATTAGAGTACCAGGTTCAATCAATGGGAAGTGTCTTGACAACAGGTATAAAAGACTTTTAGGAAATATCAAGGTAAAGATATTGCAGGAATGGAATGGAGTTAGAGCTCCTATAACACGAGAATTTATAGAAGATTTTAGAACCTTTCTAAAACAAAAAGTAACGGACCAAGAACAAGAGCAAGAAAATCATAATACTAATCAACATCAAAAATATTCTAATATTAATAATCAAAGTATTGAATGGATAGAAAAACTTTTAAAAACACCAATAGAAGATTTCCGAAAAAATAGTAAGTCTTATTCTAGCTCCATATCTAATAAATATCAAAAAGTTATCATATAAAGAATCATTCGATATTTTGATTGAATGGTTACAGAAATGTGATTCAATAAGAAAACTGAATTTTAATTCAAGGAATCTAATAAAGATAGCTTTGAACACTGCCAATCAAAAAAGAATTCCTCCAATGAAACGTATAACCCTAATGGACAGAAATTTAGAGTTATATAATATACTGCATAAACAAAATATTAAACCCTGATTTTAATATTTGGTAGATAGAATGCTGGGTTTTCTGTTAATTCTATTATCATCAATCAACATCTCTTGAGAAATTTAGAAATGATAATTTGGATAATATCGATTAATTTTTTTTGGTAATGGCTCTAATGGAGCGTTATCATGATAATTTGCAACTCGCTGCCATGTTTCACATTCTAATTTAAGATTTGAAATTATTTTGTTCAAATTAATAACATCATTCGCTTCTCTTAAAACATTAACAACATCATTTCCAGATATATTATTTCGTTTCATAAAAGTGTTTATTGATAATAATGATGGTATATCATAACTATGGTCCTGATAGAACTCAAACGATTCAAACATTCTTATTGCCTTTAGATATTGCTTCCAATATCTAATAGCTAGTTTAAATGGAATATCTAGTAAAACTTTAGCCTCATCAATTTTTTTACCTTCTTTGAAGAGAATAAA
>JAJNBK010000208.1 GCA_021155845.1 Nitrososphaeraceae archaeon | reverse complement strand
ACATGTATATTATTCTCTAGTTTATTTAGACTTAATTTTTTTATTTTTTTTAAGTATGCCATTATAAACTATGCATATGAAGAATAATTCATATGATAACGAGGTAAAAAAACATAAATCATTTCTATGGACTAGAGTGATTATTAGTCGCGAGTTCTTATTTATTTCTGTTCCTGTTGCGGCTTTTTAAATAATCAAACAAATACGTTGCTAATCCTCCAGCAAATCCTGCTCCAATTAAATTTATAGGAACTCCATATACACTCCAAAAATCTTTCAATTGCTCTTGAATAGATAATGGTTCTACTACAGATATTGTTAAATTTGCTGTTGCCATTTCATGTCCTTTTATTGAAATATCTGTTGAATTTGATGGCAAATTTACATTGGAGAATTCAACGAATTTAAAAAATGGAAAGGTTGAGCCTGTTGATATGTTTGCTCTTATCGGTATTATGTACTGACCAACCTGTGCATTTTTTGGGACCTCAATTTTAAAAGGTGCAGGTTCGATGCCATAAGAAGATTTATTTAACTTATCTCTGATGAATTCTAATTCTATGCTGGAATAATTTTCGACAGGCATAAAATCAGTGACATTTGGCACAAAACCAGTTGTTGCTTTCAGTTGCGCTCCAATATTTTTTTGTTCGCCTTGTCTTACTATGACGGGGTTTGGTAATGTTGCAATACTATATTCAGGCGGTGAAATATCGACCCAGGTACTAAGGTCTATTTTCCTGTCAGAATTATCATATATAGCACCTGCATAGAACATTGCTTTGTATCGATTAGGAGAAAGTATGTCATCTAAATTTATAGATAACTCCACATATCTTTCATTATTTTCATAGAAACCAGTATAGTCCTGTTTTATATCCAATGTTCTATTATGAACATGTGATGAATACTCTGTGATTCCCTTATTCCATGTTTGAGTTTCATTAGTCCAGTGAATTTCTATCTGGTAGTCAACTCCTTCCTTTCCAGTTTGTTGATCAGAGTCTGCATCAATTAATATTCCATAAACTACAGCCACAGTGCTTCCATTGACGGACGGATTCTCCTCAAATCCAGAAGCCAACCAAAGTGTGGCATTTAAAAATGTTCCATTACTAAAGTAAGTAATCTTCTCAATATCGGTAGATTTATCTTGTGTATCATTATAATCATCCTTTGTCTGGCTCTGTGCCATTCTATTTAAATGAATGTCATCATTGGATTCATCCGTGATTTCTTGACGATCAAATGCAGGCGAGGCAGCAAAAACCTCGTGGTATAGAGGTTTATACATTGTTATAGTAATTAATACAAGTAAAGATATTATAATAATATATTTTGAAGTCATCGACCTCTGCATAATTTAAGTGCTCTATGTCATTCAGTAGTACATAATGTTTCTTTTCCTTTTCTTCTTTGTTGACATAGTAAGTTAATTAACCAGACGGTCGAAGTTAAAGCATTTTTATTATTATTGATAAAATAAAATATTATTAGATGCATCTAGACCTAATAACTAAGTTATTACTGGTTATTTTGATAGATTTCATACTATATAACGAAGTACTTTGTATGCGTAACTATTATGTCAAATTTGTTTGCATTGAGAACCATTTGAGGCAGTATACATTAGAGCAGATCATGCACAGTCTAACGCTCTCTCAAAGAGTATAACATGTAAAGCAGGTGGCAGTCCTTACTAGCAGTAGTAGTAGTAGATGATACTGTCTCTTTTATTTCAGACATCTTCTATATATGTTCCTCAAAAATTCAGCCATTATCTTAATTGTTTCGTTCCTTCAGATAGTAACGACTGAATTGCCTTTTCTGTTTGATCATAGTCTCCTTCGCCAATGTGATTATATCTGATGAATCCTTGCGTATCAATAAGATAATCTCTAGGCCAATATTGATTTCCGTAAGCATTCCATGTTCCGTAATTATTATCTTGTATCACCGGATACCCTATATCATAGTCATTTACTGCTTCTTTTACATTATCAATATCCTTTTCAAAATCAAACTCAGGGCTGTGAACGCCAATAATTGTGAAATCCTCATCAGCATATTTCTTATACCACTCATTTAGGTGAGGAATAGTATGTTTGCAGTTAATACATGTATACGTCCAAAAATGAACAAGTACGACCTTCCCTTTCAAGTCTGTTAGCTTTAAGTCAGGATTTGTATTCAGATAGCCCGTAATATCAGTAAATTCTGGAGCTCTTTTAAATTGAGAGTTGTCTGTTTTAAATTGGATATTGTGGATTTGATTATTGTTTATACTTTCATATATTGTATAAATAACTTTTGATTCTGCTTGTTGTAGTTGTTGCTGGTCTTCTGATGATGCTGCTACTGCTTCTTTTAACCCATTAAAAAGCATTGCAGATGTCATCACAACAGCCAATGACAATGCCAGGATAACTGAAATAGATCTATTTGTGGTATATCTAGCCATATTACAAATCGTTCTCCCTCTGCATTATCAGCGCGCAAATTCTCAAAACCAAGAATAGCAAATTATTATTAATGCTAAGCATAGAGCTTTACCATTCTGTGTGTATATATATTTTAACATTTTTTCCAGATTAGATCAGAATTACAAATTCAAATTTGTCCAGCTAATGCTTTTAATCAATAAATATCTAATTAGGTATTGTAAATAATTGAAAAGACTTAAGGGAAAAGTAGTAATTCAAATACATAAAAGCACTATTCTTAAATCCAATCCTTTAAAGGATCCTTATGTAAGAGAAGTTATCATATATCTTCCTCCAGGCTATTCCGAGTCTTATTCAAAAGGATACCTCGCATGAATAGATTGATCTCGGAAGGAAAAAGTGGTCCAATGATCCTGGTCTTAGTTGATTGTTTTACAAGGTTTGGAGGAAATCAGTATATTAATTCATCAGCTACAGGAAGATATGAAGACTATATTATAAATGAAATTGTACCTTTTGTGGATAAAACATATAACACATCCTACCATGCGGTCTGGGGAAAATCTTCTGGAGGTTATGGTGCTCTTGTGCTGGGTATGCGCCATCCAGAAATATTTCAAGGATTAGTGGACCATTCTGGAGATGCAGCTTTTCACTATTGTTATCTTCCAGATTTTCCAAAGGCTCTTGATGCTTTTAGGGCGGCAGATGACAGCCCAAAAAAGTGGCTCGAAAAATTTTGGAAGAAACCTAATCGACATCAAAAAAGCGATGGTCCTCCATTGAATATATTCGCAATGGCAGCTCATTATTCGCCGAACTCAAATTCAGAAAATATGGGTGTGGATTTACCATTCGATATCGAGACAGGAGAGATGTTGGAACAGGTCTGGAATAGGTGGCTCGCCTGTGACCCGGTGAGGATGATTGAGAAATACCGGAGTAATCTAAAAAAGCTCAAATTAATATTCATAGACTGCGGAACAAGAGACGAGTTTAATCTTCAGTGGGGCGCAAGGATACTGCACTCTAAACTTAAGAAGATGAATATCAAGCATTATTATGAAGAGTTCGATGATGGTCATATGAACATAAACTATAGATATGACGTCTCGCTTCCAAAAGTGTATTCAGTCTTATCCTAGATAAACT